>JBGVCH010000018.1:0-5231 GCA_045226335.1 Christensenellales bacterium
GCAGTCCGGCAGCGACGCCGTGCTCCGCCGCAAGGCGCGCCGCTACAACATGCGGATGTACCGCGACGCCGTGGCCAGCCTCCGGGCCGTCTGGCCGGACGCGGCCCTGACCACGGACATCCTCACCGGCTTTCCCGGCGAGACGGAGGCCGAGTTCCTGGAGACCTGCGACGCCATCCGGGAGATCGGCTTTGCCCGGATCCACGTCTTCCCCTATTCCCCCCGGGAGGGGACGCCCGCCGCCGTCATGCCCGGCCAGCTCTCCAGAGGCGAAAAGGAAGCCCGGGTGCGGCGCCTCATCGCCGTGGGCGGCGAGACCGCCCAGGCCTGGGAGCGGCGCTGGATCGGCCGGGACGTCGAGGTGCTGCTGGAGACCCGCCGGGACGGCTTCTGGCACGGCTATACCCCGGAATACATCCCTGTCCGCGTCCCGGAAGCCCCGGAGCTGGCCCAGGGGCAGATCGTGACCGTCCGCCTGCAGGCCCCCGACGGCGGGGGCATGACAGGCATCCCCGTATACCCCAACGACGAGAAGAAAGAAGGATCACCATGAGCGACTGCCTTTTCTGCAGGATCATTGCCGGCGACATCCCCTCCGCCAAGGTCTTCGAGGACGAGAAAACCTACGCCTTCCGGGACATCAACCCCATGATGCCCACCCATGTGCTGGTGGTGCCCAGGCAGCATCTGTCCGCCCTGGACGAGGCGGATCAGGCCGCAGACGACGTGCTGGCCGCCTGCCTGCGGACCTGCGCGAAGGTGGCCAAGCTGGAGGGCCTCACAGGCGGCTTCCGGGTGGTCTCCAACTGCGGAGACGACGCCTGCCAGAGCGTACACCACCTGCATTTCCACGTGCTGGGCGGCGGAAAGATGACCGACCGCATGGGCTGAAAAACACTGTTACGATTGCAAATTTCCGGCCTTCCGGCATTTTTCCGCGAATTACCGCTTGACGGATATGGCCATTCGCGCTATAATACCCCTACGGTTTCACCCACCGTCCGTCTTGCCCGTCAAGGCGAGATGAGCGAGAGGAGGGATATCAAGTGTCTGAGGTTCGTGTACGCGAGAACGAGTCCCTGGAGAGCGCTCTGAAGCGCTTCAAGCGGCAGTGCGCCCGCGCCGGCGTCATCCAGGAAGTCAGAAAGCGCGAGCATTACGAGAAGCCCAGCGTCAAGCGCAAGAAGAAGGCAGAGGCAGCCCGTAAGCGCAAGTGGTAATATGGCCATAAGAAAACGCCCTTTCCAGCGATGGAAAGGGTTTTTGCTTGTCGTCGGGTTCAGGGGGCGATCTCCAGCAGCCGAGCCATCAGGGCCAGGGCGTTCCCGTCCCCGCTGGTCTCCAGCGTTCGGGAACCCGCCTCTTCCCGGTCGTTCAGCAGGCCGCGGTCCGTCAGGACCCGGCGCAGCTGGCGGGCTGTGCCGGCATTGCCGTCCACCACGGCCGTGGTGGGAGGCAGCAGTTCCGACAGGACCGGCCGCAGGAAGACGTAGTGGGTGCAGCCCAGCACCACCGCGTCCGGCGGATCGTTCCGCCAGGGGGCCAGCACCCGGCTCAGGTATCGCCGGGCTTCCGCAAAGTCCATCTGCTCCACCAGCTCCATCAGCCCCGGGCAGGGCAGAGGGATGGCGCCTTCCCCGTAGTGCACCATGAGCCGCTGGAACTTCTCCAGCCGAAGGGTCACCGGAGTCCCCAGCACCAGGATCGTCCCGCCGTGCCGCAGCAGGGAGGCGGGCTTCAGCGCGGGCTCCATGCCGATGATGGGATAATCCGGATGCTTGGCCCGCAGAAACGCCGCCGCGGCCGCCGTGGCCGTGTTGCAGGCGATGACCACCGCCTTGGCGCCCCGGTCCAGCAGGCGGTCAAAGGCGCTCTCCGCCAGGGAGAGCACCCGGTCCGCCGGCTTGGTGCCGTAAGGCGCGTTGGCCGTGTCCCCGAAGTAGAGGAAATCCTCGTGGGGGAGCTCCCGCAGCAGGGCCGCCAGGACGCTGATGCCGCCCGCGCCGCTGTCGAATACCCCCACCGGCCTGTCAGACGCCATTCCGCTCCCTCCCCTCGCGCTTTCCCGGCCATTATACCCTGTTTCTTCTTATATTTCAAGCTTGCGTGGCTGTGCGATTCGTGGTATGATACTGCCGTGTATGGGGAGGTGACGGAATGGCCGTGGAAGAGATCCGGATCGGGGACGTGGTCCAGACCCGGAAGCAGCATCCCTGCGGGTCGAGCGAGTGGACGGTGACCCGCATCGGCGCGGACATCAAGATCCGCTGCAGCGGCTGCGGACGCATCGTGATGATGGACCGCGACACCTTCCTGAAAAGGCGGAAAAAACTGATCTCCCAGGGTCCGCCCCCCGAGGCGCCCGCCGCTTTGTAAAAGATGCCGCCGCCCTTGCGGCAGGCCGGCCTTCGTGTTATACTGATCCCGATCCCATATGGAACGAGAGGAGCTGCCCGCTCATGCTGAAGAGAACCCTTTCCCTGCTGCTGGCCCTCGCGCTGCTGTGCTGTTCTCTGCCCGTTTTTGCCGAAGAAACCGACGAGCCCGACGAGAACGATCTCACCGGCGAAGAGCTGCAGGCGCTGCTGGAAGAGGAAGCGCCCATCGACGATGACGACGAAGAGCCCGAACCCGTGAAAGGCCCCACCTGGCATGAGATGGATCTGAACGAGGTCACCAAGGACACCCCGGTGATCTACACCTGCCGGATCATCCTGACGGGCCACAGCGATTACACCAGCATCTACTCCCAGCGCATCGCGCAGAAGGAATACACGGTGCTGTCGGTGAACAAGAGCACCAAAGCGGATGTCCTGTCGGTGGGCCTCGTGTGGTGCATCGTCCGCTGCAAAGGCAAGCTGGGTTATGTCAAGCGCGCCAAGATCGATCAGGTCGTCCCGGTGGACAAGGTGAACACTCCGCCCTACGGCGTGCTGAAAAGCACCTATGTCTGCACCACCGCCGCGGAATGCCACGTGCGCAAGTCCATGAGCGATGAGGACGACTGCTACGTGGTGCTGAATCCCGGCACCCAGCTGTCTCTCTGGAAGATCGTGGACGGCTGGGGCATCGTGATCTACTGGCGCAACTACGGCTACATCCGGATGGACGAGCTGACGGACCTGGTCCCCGTCTCCCCCACGGACAAAGCCCTGAACGCAGAAACGCCCATCGCCGCCTACACCTCCTTCTACAAGATGGAGCAGTCGGAGAAGAACATCAACCGCATCTGGAACATCCGGCTGGGCTGCCAGCTCATGAGCTGCACGCTGCAGCCCGGCGAATCCTTCAACTTCAACAAGCGGGTCGGCCCCTACAACAAGCGGACCGGCTACAAGATCGCGGGCGTGCTGTCCGACGGCGGCAGCGCTTCGGGATACGGCGGCGGCACCTGCCAGGTGTCCTCCACCTTGTACAACGCCCTCAAGCAGCTGCCCGGCGTCACCATTCTCCACCGCAGGCCCCACGGCGAGGGCGGCGCCAGTTATCTTCCCCACGGCATGGACGCCGCCGTGGGCAACTCCCAGCTGAACCTCAAATTCCGCAACGACTACAGTTTCCCGATCCGGATCGAAGGCCACACTTCGGATGACGGCGCCCTGCTCATGCTGGTCTACCGCGCGGACCTGACCGAGGGCGAAGCGCTGACGGCCAGCGCGGACTGACGCCGGAACGGATCCGGCATAGAGAGCCATGAAAGGAGGCTTGCCTGTGAAAAGAATCCTCATGGCTCTTTTCCTGTGTGCCCTGATCCTGCCCGTCAGCGGTGCCCTGGCGGCGGAGACCCGGATCGAGCCCGCGTGGCCCGTCCCGGACGAGATCGCCTGGCTGCTGGAGGTGGCGGGGAACGAGGTGGGCTACCGGGAAGGAGACCACGGCTGGACCAAGTACGGCGAATGGGCCGGCGACCCGTACGCCCAGTGGTGCGCGGAGTACCTGTGCTGGTGCGTGGATCAGGTGGATCAGCAGCACGGCACCTCCATGCTGAACAGCGTCTATCCCATGTATTCCGGCTCCAACACCGGCCGGAGCTGGTTCGTCAGCCACGGGCGGTATGTGGTGCGCTGGGGGAACCTGGAGGAATGGGGATACCAGTGGCTGAAAGGCGAGGATCACTTCCTCACCACCGGCGACTACATCCCGCAGCCCGGCGACTGGGTCTTCTTCACCTGGACCAGCGATGAGAACACCGACCACGTGGCCATGGTGGAATACTGCACCGTGGACGATACCGGCCGCGTGACCATCCACTGCCTGGAGGGCAACACCCCGGTCAGCGTGAAGCGGGCGGAGTATGACCTGCATTACAGCCGGATCCTGGGCTACGGCACGGTGCACGACGTGTGCGACTGGACCATGCGCGGCGGCAACAGCGGCGAGAAGGTGCGGCAGCTCCAGCGCAAGCTGGCGCGTCTGGGCTATCTCGCGGAGGACCAGGTGGACGGCGTCTACGGCAACGCCACCGCCCAGGCCGTCCGCAGTTACCAGGCCGCCAACGGCATCACCGTCAACGGCATCGCCAACATCTCCACCCAGACGATTCTGGACAAGGAGATCTACTGGCTCGATTACGGCGATCCCACCAACTGGCTGGTGAACGACGCCGATCCGGATGACGACCTGAATCTGGACGACTTCACCGACTTCGGCGCGCTGATGACGGAGACGCCGCAGGACGGCGAGGACGAGGAATTCACCCTGCTGCGGGACGAAGACACCCTGGACGGGGACGAAAGCGTCACGGACGACGCGGCGCCGGACTGGTACGGGGAGCAGACGTCATGAGAAGGATGTTTCGCGCGGTGCCGGCCCTGCTGCTGGCGCTGATGCTGCCCTTCGCGGCGCTGGCGGAGCGCGCGTCCGCCTGGTCCCTTCGCTTCGAGATGGGGGCAGTGCCCGAAGACAAAGCCCTGGCCGCCCTTGGCAGCATCCTCGAATGCCTGACCGTGGAGGCCACCCTGACAAGTGACGGGGATTCCTTCGACCTGTCCCTGGCCGTTACCGCGGACGGGCACCCCGCCAGCCGCACGGAGCTGCGCCTGTACGGCACAGAGGACCGATGGGTGCTGACCTCCCCTCTGCTGGGCGAGGAGCGCCTCCTGCTGCGCAACGAGTCCATGACGGAGTATTTCAACAAGCTGCAGGAACACCTGGGTCTGCCCCTGGGCCGGCTCTCCCTGCTGCATCCCTACTGCACCCGGTCGGCCCTGGCCCGGCCCTCGGCCATCCTC
>JBGVCH010000019.1:0-8581 GCA_045226335.1 Christensenellales bacterium
TGCGGCAGGCCGTGGCGGCGGTGCTCCTGCCCGGCGCCCGCTTCACCCCCAGGGAGCTGCAGTCCGCCCGGACCCTGGGCCTGCGCCTGCTGGTCCCGGAGAACGCCCCCGGGCTTCCGGAGGACACCGGCTGTCCCGTGACGGCCTACGCAGACCCCCTGGCGTTGATGCGGCTGATCGCCGCGCTGTGAGGATTTCTCCGGAGGGAGCGGCGGGGGAATTGGCAGGCGCGGCAAGCGGCGCCTCTACGGGCTTTCTCGCGGGCGGGAGGCGGAAGAATTGGCAGGCGCGGCAAGCGGCGCCCCTACGGGCTTTCTCGCGGGCGGGAGGCGGGAGATAACGGGAAAGACGAAAAACCGCTTGACAAACCCCGCGGGCGTCTGGTATAATTTGCCGCGTTACCAGTTTACCACTTTACCATGCTAAATCGGAGGGAGAACGATGTCCCTGAAGAAGCAGCAGATCCCCACGGGCATGCAGGACACGCTGCCGGGGGAATGCGAGGCCCGCAACCGGCTGGAGGAGCGCTTCCGGGCGCTGTTCCGGTCCTTTGGCTACCGGGAGATCCGGACCCCCATCCTGGAGTATTACGACACCCTGTCGGAGCGCCCCTACGGCTACCGGCCGGAGCACGTGTGGAAGACCTTTGACCGCAGCGGCCGGATCCTGACCCTGCGGCCGGACTCCACCATCCCCGCCGCCCGCATCGCCGCGGGGCCCCTGGGCACGGCGGACCTGCCCCTGCGGCTGTGCTACCTGCAGAGCGCCGCGGCCTATGAGATGGACACCCTGTCCATGCTGTGCGAGCAGCCCCAGGCGGGGGTGGAGCTCATGGGCGAGCCGGGCTCCCTGGCGGACGCGGAGGTCATCGGGCTGGCGGTGGAGTGCCTGAAGGCGGCCGGCCTGGAGAACAGCCAGATCGAGCTGGGCCAGGCGGCGTTCTTCACGGGCTTCCTCCGGGAGGCCGGCCTCAGCGACGGCCAGGCCCGGGAGGTCCGGGAGCTGGTGGAGCGGAAGGACGCCCTGGGCATCCAGATGTATCTGCGGCAGGAGAACGTCCCGCAGGATGTCACCCGGCGCCTGATGCAGCTCCCGCGGCTGTACGGCGACGCGGCCGTGCTGGACGAGGCCGAGGCCCTGACCCGGTCGCCGGAATGCCTGGCCGCGCTGCGGAACCTGCGGGAGGTCATCGACCTGCTGGCCCGCAGCGGCTGCGGGGCAGAGATCACCATCGACCTGGGCATGGCGCAGGAGGCGGGGTACTACTCCGGGATCATCTTCCGGGGCCACGCCGCCGGCGCCGGCCAGCCCATCCTCTCCGGCGGCCGCTACGACGGGCTCACGGAGCGCTTCGGCCGGGAGATGCCTGCCGTGGGCTTCGCCCTGATGACCAAGCTGCTGATGATCGCCCTGGAGCGGCAGGGGGCTCGCTTCGAGGTTTCTCCTTTGGACGTGATGATCGCCTGCGACCCCGCCTGCGCCGATCAGGCCCGCCGGGAGGCCGCCGACCTGCGGAGCCGGGGCCTCAGCGTGGCCCTGATCTACCGGGCCGACCGGGACCTGCTCCGGCGGCGGCTGGCGCGGGGGGACGCCCGAAAGGGCGTGCTCTTCACCGCCGGCGGCGCGGAGCGCTTCGGAGAGGAGGCGACGATGTGACGGAACCCATGCTGACCCTGGCCCTGGCAAAGGGGCGCCTGGCGGAGCAGACCTTTGACCTGCTGGAAAACATGGGCATCGACTGTCATGAGGCCCGGAACCCCGGCCGGCAGCTGGTGCTGTGGGACCGGGCCCAGAACATCCGCTTCATCCTGGTGAAGCCCAGCGACGTGCCCACCTACGTGGACCACGGTGTGGCCGATCTCGGCGTGGTGGGGAAAGACACCCTCATGGAGGCCGAGCGGCCGCTGTACGAGATGCTGGACCTGGGCTTCGGCCGGTGCCGCCTGTGCGTGGCGGGCTTCCCGGAGGCCCAGGCGGCGTCGGTGGAGCACGCCACCTTCCGGGTGGCCACCAAGTACCCGGCCATCGCCCGGCGGTGGTGGCGCTCCCGGGGAAAGCCCATCGAGATCATCGAGCTCCACGGATCGGTGGAGCTGGGGCCGGTCATCGGGCTCAGCGACGTGATCCTGGACATCGTGGAGAGCGGCTCCACCCTGAAGGCCAACGGCCTCAGCGTGCTGGAGACCGTCTGTGACGTATCCGCCCGCCTGGTGTGCAACCGGGTGAGCCTGAAGACCAAGAGAGACCGCATCCGCTGGGTCATCGACGGCCTGGAAAAGCAGGTGCGGCAGGAGGAGGCAGGCACATGATCCCCATCATCCGCTATGAGGAGGCCGACGCGCTGAAAGCCCGCGTCATGGCCCGCAGCCAGCTGACCAACGAGGCCGTGACGGAGAAGGTCAAGGCCATCATCGCGCGGGTCCGGCAGGAAGGCGACGCCGCCGTCTTCGACTACACGAGGCAGTTCGACCGGGTCACCCTCACCGCCGAAACCGTGCAGGTGTCCCGGCAGGAGATCGACGCCGCCTACGCGAAGGCCGAGCCCGCCTGGATCGACGCCATGCGGGAGGCCGCCCGGCGCATCACCGCCTTCCACGAGAAGCAGAAGCAGAACACCTGGATCGACTTCCGGCCCGGCATCGCCCTGGGGCAGAAGATCACCCCCCTGAACCGGGTGGGCGTGTACGTCCCCGGCGGCACCGCGGCCTATCCCTCTTCGGTGCTGATGAATGTCCTGCCCGCGAAGGTGGCGGGGGTGCGGGAGATCGTCATGGTGACCCCGCCCGGCCCGGACGGCACCGTGTCCTACCCCCTGACCCTGGTGGCGGCGGACATCGCCGGCGTGGACCGGATCTACAAGGTGGGCGGGGCCCAGGCCATCGCGGCCCTGGCCTTCGGCACGGAGAGCATCCCCCGGGTGGACAAGATCACCGGCCCCGGCAACATCTACGTGGCCATGGCCAAGCGGGAAGTCTTCGGGCACGTAGGCATCGACATGGTGGCCGGCCCCAGCGAGGTGCTGGTGGTGGCGGACGACGCCGCGGACCCCCGCTGGGTGGCGGCGGACTTGCTGAGCCAGGCGGAGCACGACCCCCTGGCGGCGGCGATCCTGGTGACGGACAGCGCCGACCTGGCCCGGCGGGTGGACGCCGAGCTGGAGCGCCAAACCGCCCTGCTCCCCCGCAGGGAAGTCGTGGAGAAGAGCCTTTCCGCCTACGGCACCGCCGTGGTCTGCCCGGACCCGGACCGCTGCGCGGAGATCGTCAACCTCATCGCGCCGGAGCACTGCGAGCTGTACGTCCGGGAGCCCTACGCGCTGCTGCCGAAAATCGACAACGCCGGCGCCCTCTTCCTGGGCCCCTGGTCCCCGGAACCCCTGGGCGACTACCTGGCCGGCCCCAACCACGTCCTGCCCACCAGCGGCACGGCCCGGTTCTTCTCTCCCCTGAACGTGGACGATTTCGTGAAGAAAAGCAGCATCATCTGCGCCACCCGGCAGGAGCTGGACCGGGTCTGCGACCAGGTGATCCTCCTGGCTCAAAAGGAGGGGCTGGACGCCCACGCCAACGCGGTGGCGATTCGGTTCGGGAAGGAAATCAGGTGAATTCGGAATTCGGAATGATGCGTTTTCGGATTGCCTGGTGCGTTGAGTGAGCGGGATACCATGATGGACGGAGGAGATTGCATGCGGGAGGCAGCCATCAGCCGGAAGACCAAGGAGACAGACATTGCCCTGACCCTGAACCTGGACGGCAGCGGAAAGACGCAAATCAACACCAGCGTGGGGTTCTTTGACCACATGCTGGACGCCCTGTGCCGCTTCGCGCTGCTGGACCTTGTCCTGACCTGCGGCGGGGATCTGGCGGTGGACGCCCACCACACCGTGGAGGACTGCGGCATCTGCCTGGGCAAGGCCCTGCGGGAGGCCCTGGGCGACCGGAAGGGCATCCGCCGGACCGGCAGCGCTTTCCTGCCCATGGATGAGGCCCTGGCCTTCGCGGCCCTGGACATCAGCGGCCGGCCTTACCTGGCCTTCAGCGCGGCTTTTCTGGCCCCCATGTGCGGGACCATGGACACCCAGCTGGCGGAGGAGTTCTTCCGGGCCCTGGCGGTGAACGCCGGCCTCACCCTCCACCTGAAGGTCCTGGAGGGACGCAACGACCACCACAAGATGGAAGCCCTGTTCAAGGCTTTCGGCCTGGCCCTGCGGGACGCCGCGTCCGTCGACCCCCGGGTGGAAGGCGTCCTGAGCACCAAGGGCAGCCTGGATTGATTTTTCACTTTAGGTTACGGGAGCACCCCGAAGGCCCAGGGAGATGGTCAAGCCGCGATCTGCCCTCTCAGGCGCTGCGGCGCCAGCTCCCCCAGAGGGGGAGCGAGGGTTGGTGCGCTGGGAGCAGGCAACGTTCAGGAAAAACGGGAACGCGGCTGCCAGCCCTGCCTCTCCCTCTAGGAGAGGTGCCGCCCACGGCGGCGGAGAGGGTCCTCGTCGGCAGTAGCGACTTGGATCGTAAGCAAGTATGGTCAGTCCACGGAGGACCCTCTCAGGCGCTGCGGCGCCAGCTCCCCCAGAGGGGGAGCGAGGGCTGGTGCGCTTCAGGTTTTAACGTTTTCAGCCAAGAATTACAAGTCAAGCAAGGGTATGCACCCGAAGGTCCAGGGCGATCGGAAAGCCCTGGCCGCGCCCGCAGGCGCGGAATCCCTTTGCTGCAGTACGAAACCAGCAGCCCCAACGTCATGATTTCCACACGGAGGCGAAGCATATGATCCTGTACCCCGCCATCGACCTGATGGGCGGCCGGGCCGTGCGCTTGAAAAAGGGCGTCCGGACGGAAAAGACCGACTACGGCGACCCCGTCGAAATGGCGGCCAGGCTCCGGGCGGAAGGCGCGGAGTGGCTCCACCTGGTGGACCTGGACGCGGCCTTCGACGGCGAAACGCAGGCCCTGCCCCTGATCGCGGAGATCGTCCGCACCTTCGGCGGGCCGGTGGAACTGGGGGGCGGCCTCCGCACCCGGGAGGACATCGCCCGCCGCATGGACATCGGCGTCACCCGCTGCATCATCGGCACCGCGGCCTTTGAGCACCCGGAGCTGGTGGAGGCCGCCTGCGCCGCGTGGCCGGGCCGCATCACCGCGGGCATTGACGCGAAAAACGGCCGGGTCGCCCTCCGGGGCTGGGTGGAGACCGCGGACATGACCGCCGCGGAACTGGCCCTGCGGATGAAGGCCTGCGGCGTCACCACCGTCATCTACACCGACATCAGCAAGGACGGCATGATGCAGGGGCCCAACCTGGAAGCCACCGCCGCCCTGATCCGGGCCACGGGCCTGGACATCACCGGCTCCGGCGGGATTTCATCGCTTCAGGATCTGCGGGACCTGAAGGCCGTCGGGTGTGCCGGCGCCATCCTGGGCCGGGCCATGTATGAGAAAGCGTTCACGCTGGCGGAGGCGCTGGCGTGCGTGAAGGAGGACAAGTGAGTATGGATCTGAGCGGCATCAAATTCAACGAGCAGGGCCTGGTGCCCGCCATCGCCCAGGACGCCGCCACCGGCGAAGTGCTGATGATGGCCTGGATGAACGCGGAATCCCTTCGGCTGACGGAGGAGACCGGCTACGCGACATACTTCAGCCGCAGCCGGAAAATGCTCTGGAAGAAGGGCGAGACCTCCGGCCACACCCAGCGGGTGCTGGGGATCAAAAGCGACTGTGACGGGGACACCCTGCTGCTGACCGTGGAGCAGACCGGCCCCGCCTGCCATACCGGCGCCCGCAGCTGCTTCTTCAACGACCTGATCCCCGCCGACGAGGACGAGCTGCCCGCCTCCTCCGCCATTCTGGAAAAGGTGTATGCCGTCATCGAGGACCGGAAAGCCCACCCCCAGGAGGGCTCCTACACCAACTATCTGCTGGAGAAGGGCGTGGAGAAGATCTGCAAGAAGGTGGGCGAAGAGGCCAGCGAGGCCATCATCGCCGCCATGAAAAACAGCAAGGAAGAGCTGACCTATGAAGCGGCAGACCTGATGTACCACCTGCTGGTGCTGTGCTACAACGGCGGCGTCACGCCCACCGACATCTGGGCCGAACTCCAGCGCCGCCGGTGAGAGGGGAAACATGCTGAAACCTGAAACCATCCGCGCCGTCATCTTCGACATGGACGGCGTGATCTTCGACTCCGAGCGCGCCACCTTCGACGAGTGGAAGGCGCTAGCGGAGCGGTACGGACTGCGGGACATCGAGGTCCCCTACCGGCTGTGCATCGGGGTCAACAACCAGAGAACCCGGGAGATCATGCTGGACTTCTACGGGCAGGATTTCCCCTACGAAGCCTACGCCAAAGAGGCCTCCGTCTCCTACCACGCCAAGTACGACGGCGGCCGTCTGCCCATGAAGCCCGGAGTGCGGGACCTGCTGGAAGCCCTGAAGGCAAAGGGTCTTTTCGTGGCGCTGGCCTCCTCCACCCGCTCGGCCACGGTGCGGCAGCAGCTGTCGGACGCGGAGCTTCTTCAATACTTCGACCGGGTCGTCTGCGGCGACATGGTCACCCGCAGCAAGCCCGCGCCGGACATCTTCCTGGCAGCCATCGAGGACACGGACCTGGAGCCCGCCGCCTGCGCGGTCATCGAGGACTCCTTCAACGGGATCCGCGCCGCCTCCGCCGCCGGCATGATCCCCGTCATGGTTCCGGACATGCTCCCCGCCGACGAGGAGATGCGGCGCCTGGCCGCCGCAGTGCTGCCGGACCTAGACGCCGTGCGCACACTCCTCTGCCGTTGACACGGCGTTTTGCGCGGGAGGGAACCCATGCCAAAGATCATCGCATTCATCATCGAGCTGGTCGTCTGTATCTGCGCGCTGTGGATGACGGCATTTCTTTCCGCCCTTCTTCATGAGCTCGGACACGCCCTCGGCTACATGCTCACGACCCGCGACCGGCATTGGCACATCCGGGTGGGATGGGGCAAGCGACTTCTGAACACGAAAGCGCTGACCGTCCGTCTGATCGTTTTCGACGGCTTTTTTGCGCCTGCGGAAAAGAAGATTCGCACCAAGACGCAGCTGATCACGACGCTGGCGGGAGGGCCGGCCGTCTCTCTCCTCCTGACCGCGGGGCTTCTGGCCCTGAGATTCGGAGGCATTTCCTTTCATTCGGACTTTCTCGCGGACAGCGCCGTTGAATCCCTTTTGAACTTTGCGCTGGCCACGAATCTGATGATTCTGGTTTTATCGGTTTCTCCCATCCATTATTTTCACGGCGGGATCAAAGGGCTGGCATCGGACGGGCTTCAGATCGTCCGGGCCATCCGGAAGCACGGCGGTTGAATCATTCCCCGGGATCGCCGTCGGAGAAAAAACCGGAGAAGGAATCAAGCACAGGAGAGAAAAGTATGAGACTGGACGGCTTTGGTTTGCTGGTCAATGACATGGCCGCGATGATCCGCTTTTACAGGGATGTCCTCGGCTTCGAAATCAGGGAGCCGGAAGACACCGAAAACGTATACCTTGTCAAGGACGGAACCCTGTTCCTGCTGTACGGCCGGAAAGACTTTGAGGAACTGACCCATCACAGGTACGACTATGTGAAGGGGCTGAACGGGCACTCGGAGATTGCGCTCTATGTGGATACGTTCGAGGAAGTGGACGCCGCGTTCGAAAAGGCTGTCGCGAACGGAGCGGCACCGGTCCTGGCGCCGGAAACGGAACCGTGGGGACAGCGAACCTGCTACATTGCGGACCCGGAAGGGAACCTGATCGAGATCGGCTCATGGAACAAGCCGTATTCCGAAAAAGATCCGTGACCGAATGATCCCCGTCATCTCTTCACCGCAAGATTCTCATCAATTCTTCACCGAAAACAGTTGCAAATTTCCGGTGAATCGTTTACAATACAGCCGTGCGGAGGAACCGCGAATGTGAAGGAGGTAATTCCAATGGCTGTGAAAGTTGCGATCAATGGTTTCGGACGTATTGGCCGTCTGGCCTTCCGTCAGATGTTCGGCGCTGAGGGCTATGATGTGGTCGCCATCAACGACCTGACCAGCCCCGCCATGCTGGCCCACCTGCTGAAGTACGACACCGCGCAGAAGGGCTACTGCGGCGTCATCGGCGAGAACAAGCACACCGTCGAAGCCACTGATAATTCCATCATCGTGGACGGCAAGGAAATCACCATCTATGCCATCAAGGACGCCAAAGAGTGCCCCTGGGGCGAACTGGGCGTGGACGTGGTGCTGGAGTGCACCGGCTTCTATACCAGCAAGGAAAAGAGCCAGGCTCACATCGAAGCCGGCGCCAAGAAGGTCGTCATCTCCGCCCCCGCCGGCAACGACCTGCCCACCATCGTCTACAACGTGAACCATAACGTTCTGAAGCCCGAAGACACCATCATCTCCGCCGCTTCCTGCACCACCAACTGCCTGGCTCCCATGACCAAGGCCCTGAACGACGCGTATCCCATCGTCAGCGGCATCATGACCACTGTCCACGCCTATACCGGCGACCAGATGATCCTGGACGGCCCGCACCGCAAGGGTGACCTGCAGCGTGCCCGTGCCGGCGCCGCCAACATCGTGCCCAAC
>JBGVCH010000020.1:0-18069 GCA_045226335.1 Christensenellales bacterium
CCCCCCCCGCCCCGGCAAAACGGCCCGCGCTGGACTTCGCCAGCGTTAGCATGGCCCGAACCGGGGTCTTCTTGTTTTCCATATCCACCAATCCTCCGTTTTGACAGAAAAAACCGGCTGAGGTTTATATCCACAGCCGGTATACACGCGCAAAGAGACCCTTCGTCAGGACGCGCGGAAACGGGCTGCAGGAGACAGCACCAAAACAAATGCTACACGACGGAACCATTTCATCATCGACATCCCGGCAGCCCCCTTTCGTTCGGAATTTGCTTTGCAAGCGGGTTTAGGATATCGCATTTCCCCCGGTCTGTCAAGAGGGATTTCGCCGGTTCGTGAAAAATGAGAAAAACTTTGACGTTCCGGCCGCTGTCGTGTATAATGTTCCCGACAAATGAATGGCCGGTGCATCTGCGCAGCGATGCGCGGCGGGCCGGGACGGGTGCTGCCGCCCGTCTTCGGCGCGTCATGGGAACACGGATGAGAGTTCCGGGCTATCCCAGTAACCGTGAAGCGGACGAAGGCGCGAGGAAGCCACTGCGGAAACGCGGGAAGGTGCGTCATCAGGATGAGGCCAAGCCGGGAGACCTGTTTGCACCGTGAATTGTTTTCCCCTGGGGGTGGGAATTGCTGTCTGAACCTTGCCGCTGGCGTCAAGGTCCTTTCGCGTTCCTCAGGAGGGACGCTTTTGTTTGTGCGAAAGCCCTCTCCGCTGATTCATTTGATCTTTGACTTGGAGGAACAGACCATGACCAGAAAGTTTCTTTTGCTGATCGCCGCGCTGTGCGTGGCGGGCTGCGTGGCCTTCGCCCAGGCGGAGGGCGTCACCGTCACGGACATGATGGGTCGGGAGATCACCCTGACGGAGCCCGCCACCCGGATCGTGGCCCTGACCGCCTCGGACTGCGAGATCCTCTGCGCCCTGGGCGGCGGGGATCTGCTGGTGGGCCGGGGCGAGTACTGCGACTACCCGGAGGAGGTGCTGAGCCTGCCCTCCGTGCAGTCCGGCTACGAGACCAACCTGGAGCAGATCATCGCCCTGGAGCCCCAGGTGGTGCTGATGGCCACCATGGCCCAGACCGAGGAGCAGGTGCAGCAGCTGACCGACGCCGGCATCGCCGTGGTGGTCAGCGACGCCCAGGACATCGAGGGCGTGTACACCGCCATCCGGCTGATCGGCGCGCTGACGGGCAAGGATGCGGAAGCCGAAGCGCTGGTGGCGGACATGGCGGAGACCTTCGCCGACGTGGCGGCCCGGAGCGAAGACAGTGGCAGGACCGTGTACTTTGAAGTCTCCCCGCTGCAGTGGGGCCTCTGGACCGCCGGCCAGGGCACGTTCATGGATGAGATCGCCACGATCTGCGGCATGGAGAACGCCTTCTCCGACGTGGTGGGCTGGGCGGCCATCTCCGAGGAGCAGGTGCTGGACCGGGATCCGGACTTCATCGTGACCATCACCATGTACTACGGCGAAGGCCCGACCCCCGTGGAGGAGATCATGAGCCGTCCCGGCTGGGACAGCCTGAAGGCCGTGCAGAACGGTCAGGTGCTGAATGTGGACAGCAATGAGGTCTCCCGCCCCGGTCCCAGGCTGAAGGACGCCGTGCTGACACTTTACAGCCTGTTCAACCAGGAGACGGCGGTGGAAGCCGTCCAATAAACCAAACGGCGCGGGGCGGGCTGGCAGCGGCCCGCTTCGCGCGGAATCGGGGTTGCGATGAAACGCCGTGATTATTCCGGCTTTCCAGCGGTCTTTTATCCGGTGGCCGTTGCGGTCCTGCAGGCCGTGACGGTGCTGTGCGTGTGCGTGGGCAGCGTGGCGGTGGCCCCCGGGACCGTCTTTGAGGTCATCCGGCGGGCGCTGCTCGGGGAGGCGCAGCAGGCGGGCACCCATGCCGCCATCATCCTGAACGTGCGCCTGCCCCGGGTGCTGTGCGTGGCCCTCACCGGGGCCTCGCTGTCCCTGTGCGGCGCGGCCATGCAGGGGCTGCTGCGGAACCCTCTGGCGGACGGCTCGACCCTGGGGGTGTCCTCCGGCGCGTCCCTGGGCGCGGTGACCGCCCTGGCCTTCGGCATCACCCTGCCGGGGATCCCCTACGCCGGCACCATGGTCATGGCCATGGGCTTCGCCTTCGGCTCCCTGCTGCTGATCCTGGGCCTGGCCTACACCCTGGACCGGTCCCTGGCCACCCACTCCATCATCCTGATCGGCGTGATCTTCTCCATGTTTGCTTCCAGCCTGATGAGCCTGATCATCTCCTTCGCCGGGGACCGGATCAAGTCCATCACCTTCTGGACCATGGGCTCCCTGTCCGGCTCCACCTACACCAACGCGCTGATCCTCCTGATCGCGCTGCTGGCCTGCGGCGGCGTGATCCTGTCCCGGGCCACGGAACTGAACGCTTTCGCGGTGGGAGAGGAGAATGCGCGGCACGTGGGGGTGCCGGTGCGAAGGGTCAAGCTGACGGTGCTCATCGCCGTGTCCGTGCTCATCGGCGTGTGCGTGTCCATCGGCGGCACCATCGCCTTCGTGGGCCTGGTGACGCCCCACATGGTGCGGATGATCGCCGGGCCGAACCACTGGCGGCTGCTGCCGGCCTCCATGCTGGCCGGGGCGGTTTTCCTGCTGCTGACGGATCTCATCGCCCGGACGATCCTGAGCCCCATCGAGCTCTCCCTGGGGGTGGTGACCTCCCTGGTGGGGGCGGTGGTGTTCGTCCTCGTCTTCTACCACACCCGGCGGACCGGAAGGGGGATGTGAGCCATGCTGCGGGGGGAGAACATCACCGTGCGCTACGGCCGGAAGACCGCCCTGGACAGCGTGAGCTTCCGCCTGGAGGAGGGCATGTGGCTGATGCTGGTGGGCCCCAACGGGGCGGGGAAGACCACCCTGCTGCGGGCCATCGCGGGCAGCGTTCCCAGCACCGGGGACATCCGGCTGAGGGGGGAGGACCTCCGACGGATGTCGCCGGCGGAGCGGGCCATGACCGTGGGCTTTCTGGCACAGCACAACGCGCCGCAGTACGCCTACACCGTGGAGGAGATCGTGAGGCTGGGCCGCTATGCCCACCGGCGGAACTTCCTGAGCCCCGGGGACCCCGCCGGCCGGGAGGCGGTGGAGCGGGCCCTGGCGGCGACGGGGATGACGGAGCTGCGGCACGCCAGCGTCCTGAACCTGTCCGGCGGCGAGCTGCAGCGGGCCTTCCTGGCCCAGGTGTTCGCCCAGGAGCCGGACATCCTGGTGCTGGACGAGCCCGCCAACCACCTGGACCTCAAGTATCAGCGGCAGGTCTTTGCCCTGGTGACGCAGTGGCTGCAGGAGCCCGGGCGGGCCGTGCTCTCCGTGGTGCACGACCTGAGCCTGGCCATTCGCTACGGGACCCATGCCCTGCTGCTGGACGAGGGCCGGGCCGTGGCGGACGGCCCCGTGGACAAGGTGCTCACGGACAGCGCGCTCCGGGCGGTGTACGGCATGGATGTGGGCGCCTGGATGCGGGAGCTGGCGGAGCCGTGGCAGCGGAGGCCGGAAGATTGACGCAACGCAAAACCCCGGGCACAGAGCCCGGGGCGATTTGTTTACAGGGGAATTACTGAACGGGCACGAAGTCCAGCTCGCTGAGGAAGTCGATGCACATCTTGATCTGCTCTTCGGTGAGAGCGGCGCTGGACAGCGCGGCGTTGGGCATCATCACGAACTCCACGAAGTAGCCCTTGTAGATGCTCAGGATGTCCACGAAATCCGTGTCGGAGCCGGTCTCCCGGGCGATCAGCAGCTTGGTGCCGTAGGCGGTCTCGCCGTAGGTGATCTCCACCTGGTTCATGTCGGTGAAGGTCTGCTCCAGGATGGCCAGGTCCTCGTCGGACAGGTCGTTCATGCGCTCCACGTCCGCGTAGGTGTCGTCAAAGGAGACCGTCAGGTACAGGGTGGGCCGGGTGATGTCCACCGGGTTGACGGAGGCGACGATCTTGGTGCCCATCATGCTGACCACCTGCATGGTGTAGCCCTCGGGCAGCCTGCACTGCAGCGCGAACTCGCCGTTGACGTTCAGGGTGCCCATCTGCTGCTTGCTTTCGGGGTCCGTGGTGGTGGTGGCGATGTTGGCCTTGGGGAGGACGGTGACGTAGTTCTTGCTGATGAAGCCCGTCTTCTCCGTGTCGGGATCCACCGCCTGGTACCAGCCCTTGGTCTCGCCCACGACCTTCAGCTGCTTGCCCTCGTCAAAGGAGGCGATGCGGGCTGCGCCGGTGCCGGGACCCACGCGGAAGTTGACCCGGCCGGAGGCGCGGGAGGGACGGACGGAGACCATGAAGGGCTCGTCCAGGGCCTTCAGGGTCTTCAGCTCCCGGTTCAGCGCTTCCAGGGCCTGCTTGTCATCGGAGCTCTCCTTGCCGGTATCGGCGGTGGGCTTGGGGCCGGGCTTGGAACTGACCAGGAAGCGGCTCTGCATATAGCCGAACTGGCCGCCCCAGTGGCCGTAGCACCAGCCGTTGCCCAGGTCTTCGAAAATCCACACCTGCTCGCCGTAGTCGATCCGCAGAAGGACCTTGGCGCTGGTGCTGGGCGACTCGCGCAGGTTCAGGGTCTTGCCGTTTTCCGTGTACACGTACATGGGGTAGGCGTCATCAGCCATGGCGGCCGGAATGCACAGCGCCATGATCAGCATGGCCGCCAGGAACGCGGTCAGAATCCGTTTGCGCATGAGATTTTTCTCCTTTCTGTATTCGCAGAGACTGTGGGAAACGGTGTATGTCCCGCCCCTTGTCGGCACCATTATAGCAAGAGAGGCGGCGAAACACAATAGGGAACCGCGGCGGAAACGCCGGACCCGGCGGCCTTCCCGGCCGCGGACGCGGGAAGACGGCTTGACAAACGGCCGCGGCGTGTTATCATAGAAGACGCAAAGAACCTGTAGGAAAGCGGGGAAGCACCATGACCAAAGCCCTGATCTCCGTCAGCGGGCTGGACGCCACCGGCATTATCGCGAAGGTGGCCACGCGGCTCAGCGAGATGAACATCAACATTCTGGACATCACCCAGACCATCCTCGGCGGCTATTTCACCATGATGATGGTGGTGGACCTGGACGGCGCGAACCGCTCGTTTGAGGCCATCGACGAAGGCCTGCAGAGCGTCCGGGACGAGCTGAAGATGTCGATCCACATGCAGCGGATGGACATCTTCGACGCCATGCACCGGATCTGACCCGGGCCTGACGGTTTGTGACAGAAGGATGCCGCCTCTCTGCGCCCCGCGGAGAGGCCGTTTTATCGGGAGGCGATTCCATGGATCTGCGCTGGCCTGACGAAGACCGGGCCGCGGCGGCGCTCCCGCTGTCCCCCGGCGTGGAGATCCGCCAAGCGGCGGAATCGGACCGGGCGTTCTGGTTCTCCCTGGACCGGCATCTGCCCGAAGACGCCTTCGGCCGGATCCTCCGGGACCGGCTGGGGTACGTGCTGACGGCGGACGGCGAGCCCGTTGGCCTTCTCCGCTACGCCCTGTTCTGGGAGAGCATCCCCTTCTGCAACCTGCTGTATGTGGCGGACGGCCGGCGGGGAAGGGGATACGGCTGCCGCCTGATGGCCCGGTGGGAACAGGACATGCGCCGGCGGGGATACGGCCTGGTCATGACGTCCACCCAGTCGGACGAGGAGGCCCAGCACTTCTACCGCAAGCTGGGCTACCGGGACTGCGGGTCTTTCATCCTGCCCTTCCCGGGGTATGAGCAGCCGGCGGAGCTGATCCTGGCCAAAGCGCTGCCGGGGGATCCGGCCTGACAAAGTAAGTAGGAGCGCACATGAACAACGTTCCGGACGCGGAGATCGTGATCCGCGGAATGCTGCCGTCCGACGCGCAGGTGATCGCGGACGAGGAAGTCCGACAGGGCTGGAACGCCACGCCGGAGAAGTATGAAATGCGGCTGCGGGACCAGGCGGAGGGGCAGTGCGTCTCCCTGGTGGCGGCGTACCGCGGGCAGCCGGCCGGGTACATCAACGTGTACTTCCACATGAAGGAGGGCCCCGCCGCCGGCCTGGGCTATCCGGTGATCGTGGATTTCGGCGTGCTGGAGAAGTACCGCCGCCGGGGCATCGGCACCAGGCTGATGGACGCGGCGGAGGAGATCGCGGCGGAGCGGTTCGACACGGTCTGGCTGGCGGTGGGCCTGCACAACGGGTACGGCGCGGCGCAGCGGCTGTACGTGCGCCGGGGCTACATCCCGGACGGCACGGGGGTGTGGTACCGGGGCAAGCCCTGCACGCCCTACGATACGGTCTGGACCAATGACGACGACCTGGAGCTCTTCCTGTCGAAGCGCCTGGTGAGGAAGCCTGCCCGTTCAGCGGAGAGGAACGCCCCCATGACCGTGCGGGAAGCCGGCCCGGAGGACATCCCCGCGGCGGCGGCGCTGGCGGCCAGGCTTTGGCCGCACGCCGACAAAGCGGAGATGGCGGAGGACCTGCGGCAGGAACTGGCCGGAGGGGAATGCGCGGTCATCCTCGCTTTCGGCGGGGACGAGCCCGTGGGCTTCGCCCAGTGCCAGCTGCGGCACGACTATGTGGAGGGCACGGACTCCAGCCCCGTCGGCTACCTGGAAGGCATCTACGTGGCAGAGGACCTGCGGGGCGCGGGCCTGGCCCGTGAACTGCTGCGGCACTGCGAGGCCTGGGCCAAAGAAAAAGGCTGCGCGGAGTTCGCCAGCGACTGCGAGCTGGACAATCTCGTCAGCCAGGCCTTCCACGCCCGGACGGGCTTCCGGGAGGCCAACCGGATCGTCTGTTTCGTCAAGCCGCTGTGACCGGAACGGAGGCCGGCAGGAAAAAACAGCTCAATCTCATCGTTGAAATGATATGCTTCTCCGTTTAGAATAACAAATCAAGTAACGGCATGCACCCGAAGGTCCAGGGCGATCGGAAAGCCCTGGCCGAGGCCGGCAGGCCTCGGAATCCCTTTGCCTTCCTTCGGCGTTCCTAACACGGAACAGTATGGAGTGAAAAACGCCCGCGGTGATCCGTCAAGATCCCGCGGGCTTTGCTTATCCCTCGTTGATGTGCTCCGTGCCGTTGGACAGCAGGGTGCGGACGTGCTCGTCCGCCAGTGCGTAGAAGATGGTCTTTCCCTCCCGGCGGCTCCGGATCAGCCGCGCCTGCTTCAGCACCCGCAGCTGGTGGGAGACCGCGGACTGCGTCATTCCCAGCAGCTGGGCCAGGTCGCACACGCAGACCTCCTGCTCGAACAGGGCGTAGAGGATGCGGATGCGGGTGCCGTCCCCGAAAACCTTGAACAGGTCCGAGAGCCGCGTCAGCGTGTCCTCGTCCGGCAGCAAGCTCCGCACCTTGTCCACCGCTTCCTGGTGTACGTGCAGAAAACCGCAGGTCTCCACCTCCGCCTCCAGGATCTTCCCGATCTCCGCCATGCCGTACCACGCTCCCTTCGCTCACAGTATACCATGGCGGAACGGTTTGGTCAAATACGGCGGGCTTACGACTGCTCCGCGGCGCCTTTCTTCATGTACCGGATGCCGTCCTCATAGATGGCTTCGACCTCCGGGGAGGGCTCCTTCGTGAAGAGGCTCACCACCATGGCGGCCAGCATGCCGAAGACAAAGCCCGGCAGGATCTCGTATAGACCGGTGGACTTGGTGTAGAAGATCAGCCAGATGATGTCCGCGGCGGCGCCCACGATGATGCCGGCCAGGGCGCCGGCGAAGTTGAACCGCTTCCAGAACAGGCTCAGCAGGATGGCTGGGCCGAAGGCCGCGCCGAACACGCCCCACGCGTTGGACACCAGGGACATGATGGAACCGGCGTTGGGATTGGACGCGATCAGCAGCGCGATGGCCGAGATGGCGATGACGACGACGCGCCCGGTCCAGAGCATCTCCCGGTCGCTGGTCCTGTTGCGGCGCACGAGGGGCTTGTAGACGTCGCTGGCAAAGGCGGACGCCGCGGCCAGCAGCTGACTGTCGGCGGTGGACATGGACGCGGCCAGAATGGCGGAGAGCAGAACGCCCGACACCACCGCGGGGAAGATCTGCCGCACCATGGTGATGAACACCAGGCTGTCCTTCTCGATGGCCGCGTCATAGCCCAGCATCTCGCGCCCGAAGATGCCCACCAGGGCGGCGAACACCAGGATCAGCGTGGTCCAGGTAATGCCGATGCGGGCGGACTTCTTCAGGGATTTCTGCGAGTCCACGGACATAAAGCGGATGATGATGTGGGGCATGCCGAAGTAGCCGAGGCCCCAGGCCAGGCCGGAGGCGATGTCCCGCCAGCTGGTGAAGGGGTCGAAGAAACCCTTGGTCTCGGCGGCGATGGCGGTGGCGTCCGCCTCCAGGCGGGAAGCGGCGAAGACGGGAGCCATCAGCAGGGCGCCCAGCATCAGCAGGCCCTGGAAGAAGTCCGTCCAGCACACGGCGGAGAAGCCGCCCAGGAAGGTGTAGGAGATGATGATGGCTGCCGCCAGGTACATGGCGAGATTGGCGTTCATGCCGATGACGGTGCTGAAGAGCGTGCCGGCCGCCTTGATGCTGGAGGCCGCGTAAATGGTGTAGGCCACCAGGAAGATGACGGCGCAGGTGACCTGCAGGGCATAGGACTTCGAGCGGAAACGGCGGGTCAGGAACTGGGGAATGGTGATGGCGTCATCCGCCACGATGGAGAAAGCCCGCAGCCGGGGCGCCTCGAAGATCCAGCTCAGGGCATAGCCCAGGGCCAGACCCACGGGGATCCACAGCTGCCCGAGCCCCAGCGCGTAGATGGCGGTGGGCAGGCCCATCAGCACCCACGCGCTCATGTCGGAGGCGCCGGCGGACAGGGCGCTGACCCACGGGCCCATCTTCCGCCCGCCCAGGAAGTACTCCTTCTCGCCCGCGTTCCGGTTGCGGAAGAAGAAGAACAGGCCAACCCCGATCATAAAGGCCAGATAGATGATAAAGACAACGGTTTCGGTCGTGTTCATGGGGTGATCCCTCCCGATTCAGATTCCGTCAGTCATCATAGCAAAAACGGCCTGCGAATCATAGGGGGGATCGGCATTGAGAACACAAAAGAAACAAAAGGGGGATGGATGATCCTGAAACACGAACCGCATGAAACGATGCATCGTTGCCGTTTTCATGCGGTTATGATGTGATCCATGCTTCAGCGGGGAATAACCGGGAAGGAATGTTCACATGCCGTTGCTCCGTGCCGCCGCTTCAGGGGTGCCACACTCTTCTGCAGCATTATTAGGGGGTCAATCGAGGTCAACGGTCGCAATCCGGGGCTCAAAGCAGCATGTAGGCCGCACGCACACGATGCGCACGCCGCTGGCGCGCTGCGGGCCGACCTTCATGAAGGTGGCCAGCACGGAGGTCCTGCCGTGCAATCCAAGTGGACCGATATCCGCTTCGTTCACCCGGCGGGTGATTTCCCGCTCCATCTCGCTCTGGACATCGTACCGCCCATCCACCTGGGCCTGGAGCATCATGGAAGCGGCTTCATAGTGACTGCGGCCCACCCCAACGGCCAGGGTGCAGGGGGAGCAGCCAAGCTGCTTCACGCCCTCCGTGGCCCATTGGACGATCTCGTCCAGCACGGTCTGGGTGCTGTGCTTGTGGAAGACGCGGTACGTCTTTGCCCGGATGGCAGGACCGCCGCCAAACATCAGCACATGCAGCCGGATGACGTTTTCTTCGCAGACGCGCAGAAGGATCGGCGCGGGCTCCACACCGGCGCTGTCCGGATTCAGGCCGCCACTCTGGTCGATCCGCTGGCTGTCGTCACCCATGATGCCCATGGGACGGCCGGGTAATTTTCGCAGCCCCTGAGCGATCCCCTCGCGGATGGCGTCCAGCATCCTGCCTGTCACCGCACAATCCGGACCGACTTCCAGCACCAGGTGCGGGATGCCGGTATCATCGCACAGGGGGCTTCGCTGTTCCTCCGCCGCTTCTGCATTGGCCAGCACGGTTTCCAGGACCCATTTGGCGTTTGGGTTGTCTTCCGCGGCGATGGCGCGGCAGTACGCTTCCTTCTTGTCCGGACGAAAAGTGGATCCGGCCGAGATCAGGGTATCCCGCACAAGGGCAGTGATTTCCTCAATGGTTTTCATCGTTCATTCCTGCTTTCCCCGGATCAGTCATAAATACTCTCGCCGTGGGCGGCGGCGATGATGGCCGGATAGCGATCGACGTGGATCAGGTGCAGCGCCTCCATACCGAGCTCCGGAAACGCTACCACCCGTTCCTCGTCGGTCCGGGCTCCCAGCAGGGCAGTCACCGGTGGGATCACGGCATATACGGCGTTGTATCGGTCCAGAGCTGCGATGGTTTCGGGATGCAGGGCGCCCTTGCCCAGATGCAGTTTGACCCCGGCTGCGGACAGTGGCTCGATGCTGCTCTCAATCTCCAGCTTGTTGGAAGAAGTGGGCCCGACACCGGCTGGGCTGACTGCCGTGTGGAAAATGACCTGCCCTTTCAAATCAATGCCCAGGTTTCCGGCGGTGCCTTCTTCGATCATTTTCAGCACCTTCGGAAGCACCGCGTCCCGGCCGCAAAGGATGTAGCCGCTAAGTTCGATGGTATCGCCCACCTGCAGGTCCTCTGCCGCCGCTTCGCTGATGGGGGTTGTCACTTGCTTCGGCATTATATCACCTCATCGGATCGCCCGCCCGCGTGTGTTGCCGCGAACGGGATTCTTTCACTCGTTGACCGCGAACAGCTTCACGTGGCCGCTCTCGTCCCGGATGACGCCGTATGCCCTGGCGCGGTTGTAGATCTTCCTGGCCCAGTTCGTGTGGGGCTTGATTTCGTTCATCTTGTTGCCGCCGGAGCCCTTGACGACGCCGCCGCCGGTGCCCAGGATCTGACAGGCATCCTCGTATTCCTCACGGGTGACGGCCATCATGGCATTGACAAACTTGACATGGGTCGGGTGGATCACCGTGCGGCCGATGAAACCGTTGGCCTTGTCGAGGATGACTTCCCGCAGCAGGCCGTCGATCTCGTTGTTCACAAGAGGCTTGTGGGTCACGAGATAGTCCTCGATGCCGTAATGGGGGAGTTCCTCAAACATCAGTTCTTTCGGGGCGCGGAAGTATTCCCAGACCGGCCCGGAGACCACATAGTCGTTGTTGCGGCCGAACATATTCAAGATGTCGCTCAGGCACTCCCGGACCGTCATGATGTCGTAGACAGAGTAGCCCACGCCGCGGCGCACGCCGAAGACGGAGGAGAAGTCGGTGGCGCCAACGCGCACCTGCAGCACCAGATCCCTGTACTTGTCCAGGATCCGCTTGATGCCCGTCAGTTCATACAGGCGGCTCTCCTTGCAGGCCACAGCTTCATCCTCAATGATGGGCATGCCGTAAAGGACCTCGCCGAACCGTTCGTTCAGGTCCTTCAGGTAGGCGTAGTACTCATAGCCGTTTTCCGCGTTGAACTTGGGAAAGTTGATGCCGCAAAGACTCTGCACCTGATGCTTGGTCAAGCCTGCCCCAAAGCGCTTGAACTGCGCTAAACTGCGGATGCGGACGAAGATCAGCGGGACCTTGTCCGGATCCAGGGTGCCATCCTCCACGGCGGAGGTGACCTTGTCCAGCAGGCGGTGGATGTTTTCCTCAGCCTCCTCCACCCGCTCCTCGGGGCAGGCGTCCTCGCAGCACAGCACCATGCTGGTCAAGCCGGGCATGGCATTGGTCAGGATTTTTTCGGCAAAGTCCTTGAAGCCGGGCATGTACATGGTGGCGCCCAGACAGTACTGCAGCAGCTCCCGCTCCGTGTACTTGTTGAAGGATTCCGGTTCGACGATGAACTTGAAATCGGGGTTATAGCGATGGTGCTTCATGGTAAAATCCTCTTTCTGCTGCACGCGGGCAGCGCGTTGATCAAAGGCTTACTCCGCCAGGCTTCCGCGGGGGCTCCACACGGCTTCCGGATAATACTCGTCGATCATCCGCTTCACCAGACTGCACTGCTTGGCGCGCTTGCGGGCATCGTCCTCGGTGCTGTCCCAGCTGTGCGTGGCGGCTACGGATCCGCCGGTCTTGAGGTAGAGCGGCGCGGCGACGCGGATCATCTCCGGCACTTCATAGTGGCGGATGAAACCGCCGGTGGATTTGGGGTTCTCCGTGTGGATATCGATGGGAATCCGGATGGCCTGGCGCATGGCGGCCAGCATTTGCAGCTGGATGTCACGCACCGGGTTGATGGAGCCCGCGCCGATGTTCTCCAGCAGCTTGGCGGAGGCGGGATTGCCGTGGCCTGCGTGGGCGGAAACCTTGAAATGGCAGTCTGCCGGCAGTTCTCCGGCCTGCTTCATCTGGCCCAGCACCCACAGGCAGCCCTCGTCGTAGACCAGGAAGCCGCGGCAGCCCAGCCGTGCGGCTCGCTTCACGTCCTCGATGGCGCGGACGAGCTGCTCCTGACCCCGCAGCCGATAGCCCATGCGCACACCCTCCTCCGTGTTGACAGAGGCGGACGTGTCCGTGGTGGCCCGGGGGCCGATGGCAAGGATCAGATCGGTTTGATATGCGTGGGCCAGTTCCACCATCTTGCCGATCTCATCGTCTGTCAGCCGCATGATGCCCTGGGTCTGGGTGACACGGTGCAGGTAGAGGCCGTAGCCGTCGATGGCCTCCAGCAGGGCCTTCATGACCTTCGGACCCTGGATGCCGGGGACCTCAAACCGGTACTGGCCGCCGTCCGCGAAGCGCTTTTCGGAGGTGGGCAGCTGATAGGCGTCGCCCTCCGGCAGGCCGATGGATTTCAGAAACTCCCGGGTTTTTTCCATGCTGTTCATAGGCTTTCCTTTCTCCAATGTCCATTGGAATGTCAGAGGGGGACGGATCAGTCGTTGAGATCGCGGATCAGCGCGTCTGCCGCTGCCCGGTGATCAAAGTCCAGGGGCGGCAGTTTGCCCCGGAGACCTTTGTGGATGCGGACATCGATAAAAGCCGGCCGGCCGCATACGGTCAGGGTATCAAGAGCGTCGATCAGTTCCGCCTTTGTGGCGGCCGCGTGACCAACGGTCGTGTAGCCGCAGCCCTCGGCGATCTTCGTGAAGTCAACCCGGTGACCGGCGGAGGGCTGGCCGCCCACTGACTCATGGGCGCCGTTGTTGAGGACGATGTGCAGGTAGTTGGGCACATTCAGCTTGCTGACCATGGTCATGGCTCCCATGTGCATGATGCAGGCTGAGTCGCCGTCCAGGACCGCTACCCGGCGTTCGGGGCGCGCCAGGGCGATCCCCAGGGCGACGGAGGAGGCGTGACCCATGGAACCCACGTTCAGGAAGTCATGGGCTTTCGTTTCTCCGCGGCGCTCCCGAAGAAAGAAGAGTTCCCGGGTGGCCCGGCCCGTGGTGGCCGCGTAGACCGTGTCCGGGGGCAGTCGGTCCAGGATCACCTCCATGGCTTCCTCCCGGCTCATGGGGTAGACATCGTCCACCAGATTCGCTTTCTCACTGGCCGCCATAATACCCTTCGGGGCGATCAGGCCGTAGGGCTGGCGGGTTTCCCGACAGAAGGCTGCGGCGTCCCGGATCACCCGGGCAAAGTCCTCCGTGTCGTCCCTCAGCACCGCGTAGGGGACGTGCATCACCTCCAGCAGACCCGGAGTGATTTCTCCCTGCAGCCAGTGCTGGGGATGCTTGGGCTCTGTATTTCCCTGACCGCGCCAGCCGATCAGGAGCAGCATGGGGATGGCATAGACATCCTTTTGTACCAGACTGGCCAGGGGATTGACGGCGTTGCCCATCCCGCTGTTCTGCATGTAGACCAGTGGGATTTCTCGTCTGGCGAGATAATGCCCGGCTGCGATGGCCACGGCGTTTCCCTCGTTTGCTGCGATGACGTTCCGGTCGCCGCAGTGTTCCAAGGCATAATTGCAAAATCCGTTCAGGTAAGAGTCCGGCACACCGGTGAAAAAGGTGACGCCGTTTTTCTTCAGGATCTCAAAGACACATTTTTGGTCCAGCATGTTTTTCCTCTTCGTTGTTTCGGGAGATCATCACTTGGCTTTGTACAGGGTGTAGTACTCGGGGCTGTCAGGAGCGGTTGTGGCCCAGGCCTGCTCAAAGGCATCCAGGAGGCGCTCCGGCAGCGGGCCTGCCTTCATGGTTGCCATGTTCTGCTGCAGATGGCTCAGTTTGGAAGCGCCGACAATGATGCCGTCTCCCCGGTCCTCCCGGAGCATGGAGTGATTTGCCAGCCAGCGGTAGGTGGCCTCCACGGTGGTGATGCTTTCACGTTCGCAGGCCTCCCGGAGGATTTCCACCGCTTCAAAATAAGACTTCTTCCAGTAGCGGTTCTGATAACCGGGGCGGTGCGTGAACCGGCCGTCCCCAGGCGCGTCCTCAAACTTGCCGTACCGGCCGGTCAGCAGGCCGCCGCACAGGGGATTGTAGGCGTAATAGCGCATGCCGAAGCGGTCCAGACAGGCGTTCAGCTCCCGCTCGGCCAGGCGGGTCAGGGGGTTGTACATGCCCTCATATATCGTGGGTTTTATCCAACCATGTTTGTCGCAGATGTGCCAGGCGTCCGCCACCATCCAGGCGGGGAAATTGCTCAGGCCCAGTTCCCTAAACTCTCCCCGGTCATGGAGATCTGCCATGGCCGCCAGCACGTCTTCCACCGGGGTCGCGGGATCGGGGAAATGAAGATAGACGATGTCAACACCGGGCAGCTTCAGCCGCTCCAGGCTTTCACTCACCTGCTTATAGGCGGCCGCTCCGTCGAGCCGGCCGGTGACGCGGGGGTTCACCTTGGTGGCGATGGTGTACGGGCGATCTAGCCTGGGAAGCACATCCCCCAGCAGCCGTTCGCAGGCCCCGTCGTTGTATACATAGGCGGTGTCCAACTCCGTATATCCCGCCTCCAGGAAGGTGCGGACAAAGGCTTCGACATCCGGTGCAAACACGGATTCGCCGAAGGTCATGGTTCCGAGAATCAGCTTCATTGTTTCCTCCGTCACGACATCTTACAGCATTCGGGCCATCGTCCCCACCGGTATGTCGGTTCCGTATACCGCCTCATAGACCGCATCGCTTGCCCGCCGCTCCACTCCGGCATAGGCCATCAGCCCGTCGTAACGGGTGCGGAATTCTTCGTCCGTGAGGGGGTTTTCCGGCTCGCCCTTGGGGAAGTCCACCTGCTCGGTGTAACAGCCGGTCCCGGTGCGGATCGTCACCACGGCGGTCTGTTTGCCGGGGAAGGCCGCGCTGAGAGCTTCATCCGCCTCCACCCGTACCTTGCGGGTCAGACTCAGGATCTGCGGATCACTGACTGCCTCTTCGCTGAACTCCTGCAGGCCCGCCCGGCCGAAGATCAAGCCGGCGGCGGTGGCGTAAGGGATGCTCATCTTGGCGCTGTAGCTGCCTGGGATCTCTGTGTGCTCATGCCCGGACACCGCCAGGCTGTAGGTTTTGACATCGATGCCTTCCACATCCTCCGGCTTCACACGGTCCCGCATATGGATGGCCGCCTCCACCGACGGATGGGTGTAGCGGCAGGAGGCATAGGGCTTGGTGTAACTCTTCATGATGGCGTAGGTCCCGTTCAGCAGGACCGGCTTGAGAACGACATCCTCACGGCCGGTCATCATTTTCAGGAAACCGCGCCCTCCAAGAGGATCCGGATGGCCCTTGAACCCGGCCTTGGCCATCTCCAGCGCGGTCAGAGAGAGCAGCGCTGTCTTGGCCACATTGTAGGGCTTCAGTTCCGATCCGTCGTCCAGGACCTTCAGCATGCCGCTGGCCGCCACGCAGGCCGCGGCGAAGGCCTGAAAGCGTTCTTCTTCGGAGAAACCGAGCATATAGCAAGCCGCCAGCGTGGCCCCGAGGGTTCCGCAGGTCCCCGTGGCATGATAACCCATGGCCTTGTGCCCGGGCTGAATGGACACGGCCATGGTATAGGACGCCTCGTAACCGACGACCGCCGCCCGGAGCATCTCGTCCACCCCGATGCCATACCGCTGGGCCAGCGGAATTAACAGGGAAAAGATGGGGGAGCCGAGGTGGATGATGCCGCTGTTGGTGCCATCGTCAAAATCCAGGGCATGGCCGTTCAGACCGTTGAGGAAGACCGCTTCCTTCAGCGCCATGTCCTCGCCGGTGCCAATGGCCCGGAAAGCGCCCGGTTCCGGCTGCGCAAAGGATTTGTACTTTGCCAGCTTTTCCCGTTGGAAAGCTGCGCCGGCGCAGGTGACCGCAAGGTAGTCCAGCAGGCTGCGGCGCGCTCTGGCCATCACGTCCGCCGGGATTTCTTTTTCCCGCACCGAGTGCACGGCTGCGAGATACTGACGGGAAAGATTCGTGTTTTCCATGGAGACATTCTCCTTGTCGGTCTGTCCGGGACGCAGGAAGGAAAGGCGGGCACCGGAGCGCACTGGGCTGCCCGTGCCCGCCAAACAGGTTTACTTTTGTCCTTTGCCTTTTGCGGTATGGTTGTCAGGCGTCAGGGCGGTCTCGCCGGCCAGATACATGGTCAGCAGGCCGAAGAGGATCAGGATCGTGGACGCGTAGATCATGACGGGGGTGAAGCTCTTGGAGATCCAGGTGCACATGTTGGTGGCCGTTTCACCGCCGATGATGACTGCCGCCAGATACCCGAAGAACGTCAGGCCGCCGGCGAAGAGCACGATCATGATGCCGTAGCCGAAGATGATTTTGCAGATATCGGAAATCTTCATATGGGAGAGTTTCTTCAGTGCATTCCAAATATCTGAAAACGAAAGATCCCCGATGCACTTTAAGGAAAGCTTTGATTTCTTCATATTGATCCTCCCCTCACAGGCCCAGGATCGGAAGCACGCCCATCAGCACGATGACTTCCATCACGAACTGAGCGGCCACCCACCAGAGGTTGTTCCTGAACGTTTTTCCGAATTCACTGTTTGCAAGGGACATGCCTGCGTACATGCCCAGACCCAGGGGCGGCGTGATGCCGCACATGACGCCGCAGATGCAGGGGAGCATGGCCGCGGCCAGCACCGGGTTGACACCCTTGGACGCCAGAATGGTGATGAACACCGGGCCGAAGATGACCACCAGCGAAGAGCCGGGGATCACCATGCCCATCAGGCAGGTGATGAGGCAGATGAAGACCACCAGGCCGAACTTGCCGATGCTCAGGCCCTCCATGAAGGCCAGCAGTTCATCGGTCAGCTTGAGGTCGGTGAACATGGCGCCGATCATATAGCCGAACACGCAAACACCGATGGCGGGCGCGATGGTCTTGATGCCGTCGGCAAACATTCTGGCGATGGCGTTGGGGGTGCACTGCTTCTTGTCCTTGGCGATGATGACCGCGTAGATGGACGCCAAACCGCCGATGAAGACCAGCAGTGCGCCGGACAGCGCCTTAGCGCCGGCTTTGCCGAGTCGTTCGGTGAAGAAAGTTTCCTTGAAGAAGTAGTCCAGAACGAAGGGCAGAAGGATGATCAGGGGCAGCAGCAGACCCTGCCAGCCTTTTTTCAAGGTTTCCTTCAGGTTCGGCAGATCTTCCTTGGCCATGGGCTTGACCTTATAAGTCTTGCAGAACGCAAATACCATGATCAGGCGCTGCAGGATGAACCACAGGGAGCAGCCCCACAGCACGATCCAGAACTGGCCCTGCGTGATGTAGTCTTCGCCGTAGGCAACCATGCCGGTGAGGGCGCCGAGAGCGGCGGTAATGTTGCCGGAGGGAGGGATCATGTTGCCCAGGTAACTGGCGTTGGACTCGATGTTCGCGGCCAATTCTGCCGGGAAGCCGGACTTCTTCATGGCGGGAATGGTGATGGAACCGGTGGCCATGACGTTGCCGGGGCCGGAACCGGACAGCGCGCCCATAAAGGAGCTCGCCACCACGGATACATAACCGGCGCCGCCAGTGACACGACCCAGCAGTGAGAGGATGACAGCGATGGCGCTGTCGATGACCTTGGTCTTGGTCAGCAGCACCGACATGGCACAGAATGCTGTCATGGAGTACAGGAGCGACGTCTTCAGGCCGGTGTCGATGTAACCGCCGAGACGCCCCCAGGTCCCCGTGATGGTCAGCAGAACGATGAAACTGATCAGAACAGCTTCATAGACCGGCCGCCGCAGACA
>JBGVCH010000021.1:0-18056 GCA_045226335.1 Christensenellales bacterium
GGCGATCGGAAAGCCCCCGCGTGGGAGAGACCTCATCCACCGCAAGCGGTCCCCCTTCCCCTGAAGGGGAAGGCTTTGGGGAAGAAACCATAATTAGACGCCGGAGGTGAGAGCGTGGCAACGAGAGAGATCAAGCAGCGGATCGTCCTGGAGGGCGAGAAGGATTACAGCGCCGCCCTGAAGGACGCCAACCGGAACCTGAAGACGCTGCGCAGCGAGCTGAAGGCGGAGACCGCGGAACTGGGCAACAACGCCACCGCCCAGCAGAAGGCCGAAACCCGGTCCCGGAACCTGAAGAAGCAGATCCAGGAGCAGGAGAAGGTGGTGGCCACCTACCGGGCCGCCCTGGAAGAGGTCCGGGAGAAGTACGGCGACAACGAGGACGCCATCGCCAGCTGGGAGCAGAAGCTGAACAACGCCCGGGCCACCCTGGGCAACCTGCGCAATGACCTGGACAACGTGGGCAGCGGGCTGAAAACCATGCAGACGGATGCGGCGGCCTCCGTGGTGGCCACCAAGAGTGTGGCGGACAGCCTGAGCTCCATCGGCCAGGCGGGCAAGGCCCTCTCGGACACCATCGAGGGGATCTTCACCGGCATGATCAGCGTCATCGAGAAGAGCCTGAGCGAGGTCTGGGTGATGGTGGTGGAGACCGCCGCCCGGGCCAACAACTACACCGACATCGCCGGCTACTGGAACACCAACGCCCAGACGGTGCAGCAGTGGGCCCGCGCCCTGCAGGCCACCCAGAACCAGTTCTCTGACCTGGAGGCCGGCATGGTGAAGATCGCCATGGGCGACCACGACCTGATCGCGAATCTCACGGGCGTCAGCTGGATGGGCGACATCGACCAGTGGCAGTACGCCATGGACGTGATGAACTCCCTCGCCTCCATGGACTACGCCCACCAGATGGAAGCCCTGGAGAAGATCTTCGGCGACCGCCGGGCCACCAACATGAAGGACATCCTGAACGACTGGGAAGAGATCGTGCGGCTGGTGCCCCAGTTCAACGGCAATGAGAGCGGCTACGGCATGAACGACGAAGAGCTCCAGACCATGAACGACCTCTATGCCAAGATCGGCGAGATCGAGGCGAAGTGGGAAGCCCTGAAGGACAAGGTGGCCGCGGGCCTGGGCGTGGGCCTGCTGAGCCTGTCCGTCAACATCATCGGCCTGCTGGACGGCGTGTCCGACTACCTGCTGGCGGATAACGATACGGACAAACAGGCGGCCCTGGACAAGATCCGGGTCAACTTAGAGGAATTTTTCACGAAGCTGGGCGGGATCATCCAGGACTGCATCAACATGCTCAACGAGATCGGCCAGGATCTGCAGAAGAGCGAGGACCCCGTGACCCACATGATCGGCGACATCCTGGCGTCCCTCACCGGCGCGCTGCAGTGGATCGCGGAGAACTGGGAGACCGTCAAGATCGCCCTGGAAGCGCTGCTGGGCGCCTGGCTGATCGGTCAGCTGGCGTCCGTGGCGGGCTACCTGAGCGGCATCGTGGCCAACATCTACACCATCAAACGATTCCGGGCCCCCACCGGCATGACGGGCAGCGGCACCGGTACCACGCCCCTGCCCGGCGGCACGGGCGTCTCCCAGACCGTCGCCACCCAGACCGTCACCACCCAGACCGTCACCAGCTCCACCATCACCTCCGCCACCATCCCCACGGTGACCAACACCACCACCCACGTCACCACCATGTACGTGGGCACCATGATCGGCGGGACGGGCACCACCCCGGTGGTGCCGGTGGGCGGCGGAGGAGGCGGCGGCAGCCCGGTCGTCGTGAACAACGGCGGCGGGGACATGACGGGCATGAACGGCTACGCGCCGAGCAACGTGCCCGCGCTGCCGGCCCAGCAGCCCGCAAGCCTTCCCAGCGGCGGCACTCCGGCCCTGCCGGCGGCACAGCCCGCAGTTCCGCAGCCTGTGCCGGCCGGGGAGCCCGCGCCTGTGGCAGAGCCTCTGCCGGAGCCTGCGGGAGAGCCTGCGCCTGTGGCAGAGCCTCTGCCGGAGCCTGTGGCGGAGCCCTTGCCGGAACCCGTGCCGGAGGCTGTCCCGGCGGCGGAGCCCGCGCCTGCGCTCCCGGAGCCCGTGCCGGAGGCTGTCCCGGCGGCGGAGCCTGTACCTGTCGTGGAGCCGGGCGCGGCAAGCGGCGCCCCTACGGGGATCTCGCCAAGCGGCTATGTGCCCTATGTGCCGGTGATCAACGGCGGGCCGCTGCCCACCCTGACCGGCGGCGGGACGCCGGCGCTGCCCAGCGGGGCCACACCGTCCCTGCCCAGCGGATCCGTGCCGGCGCTGCCCAGCGGATCCACGCCCGGCGGCGCGGGCACCGGGGATTCCTTCATCCGGCTGGACCCCAGCGACTACACCATCAGCGGGCCCAAGAGCTCCGGCCCGTCCCACGCCGGATCGGCGGGCGCGCTGACCACCCTGGGCGCCATGGCCGGGCTCACCCTGGAGAACATCGGCGTGGTGGCCCTGGCCCTGGCGCCGGCGGTCATCACCCAGAGCGCCATCGACGACAAGCGCAAGGCCGAGGCGGAGCACGCGGAAGAGGTCATCGCGGAGGCCAGGGAGATCCTGGGCGACGAGGCCGCGGCGGCCATCGAGATCGCGGAGAAGGCGGCCAGCGCCTCCGGCCCCAAGCGGGACGAGAACGGCGAGTGGGAGACCGGCTTCATGGGGCTGTTCCTGAACAACAACGACACCGACGAGGCGGACTGGGTGCTGCAGGGGCTGAACGATCCCACAAAGCGCGGCGACCTGTACGCCACGCTGCGGAAGTACGGAGAGCCCGCGGCGGGCTGGGATCCCTGGAGCCTGCTGCTGCGCTACTGGGGCGAGTACACGGAGCCCACGGAGTACGGCCCGGAGTTCCCCTGGAAGCAAGGAGACGCCGGGGAAAAACGGGTGGACTATCCCCTGGACGCCACCGAGCGCAACGCCCTGATCGACGCCATCCGGGACGCTTACCTGAAGCGCCTGGAGGACCAGATGAACCGGGTGGAAGAAGAGGCGCAGGACGCGGAGAACAGCGCGGACGCCGCCTTCGAGGCGGCCGTGGAGCGGGTGCTGACCGGCTCCGGCGGCAGCAGCGGCCTCACCGGGCGCGTGATGCCCTGGGCCGCCCTGAACCTCGACACCTGGACCGGCCGCGGCTCCGGCACCGGCGGCAGCCAGCAGGAGGGCATCACCTCCGGCGACCTGGACACCTTCCGCACCCTGCCGGCCAGCCTGCAAAGGGCGGTCCAGGACGCCGTCCGGACCGGCGTCAGCGGGATCCGCGTCAGCATGGACGGGCAGACGGTGGGCCGCCTGGTGGCGGGAACCGTGAGCCAGGAGATCGCGAAGAACGCGGTGTGATGGGTATGCCCCACGGGCGCGGTAGGTTGCGGACGCGGCAAGCGGCGCCCCTACGGGACCTCATCCACCGCAAGCGGTCCCCCTTCCCCTGAAGGGGAAGGCTTTGGGGAAGAAACCATAACATGCGGGCCCGAAGGGGTGCGGGGGCGACCGGAAAGCCACCGCGTGGGAGAGACCTCATCCACCGCAAGCGGTCCCCCTTCCCCTGAAGGGGAAGGCATTGGGAAATAACCATAACATGCGGAGCCCGAAGGGGTGCGGGGGCGACCGGAAAGCCACCGCGTGGGAACAAAAGTAAGGAGGGCGGACCGTGAATAACCTGGAACAGGTGGAAGCACTGAGGCAGCAGCTGATCGCGGAGTTTGCCCCGAAACCCGTGACCATCATGCAGATCGCCATGGCCTGCATCGGGTGGCCCTATGTGTTCGGGGCATGGGGCGAGGAATGCAGCGCGTCCAATCGCAAGCGCCGTGCGCGGGACGATCATCCCACCATCCGCAGCGCCTGCCGGATGCTCCGGGACCGGAACCGGCAGGACAGCTGCGACGGGTGCAAGTGGTTCCCGGGCGGCGTGCGGGTGCGGATGTACGACTGCAGGGGGTTCGTGGCCTGGCTGCTGCGGCAGGTGGGCCTCGACCTCTACGGCGACGGCGCCACCACCCAGTACAACACCGCCCGGAACTGGCTGCGGCGCGGGCCCATCGGCGAGATGCCGGATGTGGTCTGCTGCGTGTACCGGAAGAAAGGCAACCGCATGGAGCACGTGGGCATGCATCTGGGCGGCGGCGTGGTGGTGGACTGCAGCACCAACGTCAGCAGCGTGGGCATGGCCGGGTGGACGCATTACGCGGTCCCGGTGGGACTGTACGATGAGGGGGAGATACCGGTGGAGACTTTGCGCCCGACACTCCGGAAAGGCAGCCGCGGCACGGCCGTGACGGAGCTGCAGGAGATCCTCACCATGGCGGGCTATGACTGCGGCGCCGTGGACGGGATCTTCGGGACCCGGACCCAGAACGCCGTGGTGATGTTCCAGACCGACTCGGGCCTGACGCCGGACGGCGTGGTGGGCCCCAAAACCTGGGCGGCCCTGGACGTGGCGGAGGCTCAGGCGCCCATGGCTCCGCCCACGGAGGATCAGATCAAACACTACAGGGTGACCATTGAACATGTGACCTATCAGCAGTACCGGCAAATCATGGAGATCTGCCCGCTGGCTGAACTGACCGAGGAGAGTGATTGACATGGAGCCGGGAATCTACATCAGCCTGGGCGCCGTCCTGATCAGCCTGGTGGGCCTGATCCTGTCCGGACGCAAGACCACCCGCGAGGACGCGGCTCAGGCCGCCAAGCTGGACGCGCAGCTCAACGCCATCTCATCCGGCGTCGAGGACATCCGGGTGGAGATCCGCAGCACCCGCGAGCGCCTCAACGGCCTCAGCGAGCGCCTGAGCGCCGTGGAGAGCAGCTGCAAGAGCGCTCACCACAGGCTGGACATGATGGAAGGAAATCACTGATCAATTCGGAAATGGAGGGAAACGGATGATAAACTGGAAACTGCGGACGCAGAACAAAACGACGCTGCTGGCAATCTTTGCGCTGGCGATCCAGATCGTTTATCGCATCCTCGATGCCTGCGGCGTGATCCCGCCGGTTTCGGCGGAGTGGGTGCTGGAACTTGTGGCGGACGCGCTGTCTCTGCTGGTCCTGCTGGGCGTGATCGTGGACCCGACCACCGACGGCATCGGGGACTCGAAGCGCGCGCTGGGCTATGAGCAGCCGTGGATCGACGGCGAGGACTATGACGGGTGAGGGACCGGCCCGCCGGGCGGGAACCCTGAGGGGCGCAGGCCCCTCTTTTTTTCGTGCGCACGCCGGCGAGGCTTCAGGGGTGCGGGTGACGCGGGGGTGATGTAAGCGCACGAGACCCGGCCCGGGCACGCTGCCGGTATTCAATGACAGGGCGCGAGGATGCGGAGAGGGTTGGGGGGTATCCCCGCCCCCATGAAAAAGTTCAAGCAGGGGAACCGGACACCGGGGAGAGCAGAGGAGTAAACAGCGCGGGACCTGAAAATTCCAAGGGGGGTATGCCCTCATGTAACAGTAAACTTATGTTTGTAACAGATATAATAATTTATGTGTTACATCAGCATATATTGAAGCAATTCGCGGTGTAACGGTGTAACGGTTGTAACAGTTGATTTATACATAGATCGTTATTTCTGGCATGTCAAAGCACTGAGCGGTTCGGGACTAGGAGGCCGTGGGTTCGAGTCCCACCACTTCGACTGCCGGATCCGCAGTGATTAGCGGATCCGGTTTTCTGTTGGCGGGTTCACAATGAAAAATGGGTTCGGGTTTCTGTTGCCGGTTTCGCAGCAAAAAACGGGCCCGGTTTATCGGACCCGCGTATGGGCTCAGGGATTGCCGTCCGCGAAGACGAAGGCCAGCCCTTTCTCTTCGCAGTATGCCGCCGCGGCGCTGTCCCGCTCCACGGTGACGGTGAGGTCGGGGTTGGGGACATAATTCTTCTCGTCGTCCTGGACGGCAAAGGCGTCATCGCCGATGGTCTTCACGCTGCCGGGGATGGTCACGGCGGTCAGGACCTTGCAGCGGCGGAAAGCGCCCTTGCCGATCTCCTCGACGCCGTCGCCCAGGGTCAGGGCCGCCAGCTTGCTGCAGGCGTCAAAGGCGTAGCCCCCGATGCGCTTCACGCTGCCTGGAACAGACACCCTGGCGAGGTTGTAGCAGTTGTAGAAGGCGTACGGTCCCAGGGACTCCGTGCCCTCGGGAATGGCGATGCCGGTAAGCCGGAAGCACTTGTAGAAAGCGTTCTCCCCGATGGACACCAGGGACGCCGGGAAGGTCACTTTTTTCAGGCCGTCACAGCGGGCAAAGGCGTCGTCCCCGATGATTGTGACGCTGTCCGGCAGGTCCGCCCGCTCCAGCGCGCCGCAGGCGTAGAAGGCGGCCTTTCCGATCCCGGTCACCTTCGACTGGAGGCTGACCCGGGCCAGCGCGGTGCAGCCGAAGAAGCAGCCGTCCGGGACGGCCTCCAGCTGCGCGGGGAGATCCACCTCCGTCAGGGCGGAGCAGTAGGAGAAGGCGTCGGTCTCCACGGTGGCCACGCTGTCCGGCAGCCGGATCGCGGTCAGGTTTGTGCAGCCGTAGAACGCGCCCCGGCCGATGACGGTGACGCCGTCGGGAACGGTGACGGAGCCCAGGTCCGTGCGATGGGCAAAGGCCCGCTCCCCGATGGCGGTGACGGGATGGCCGTCCAGGGAGGCCGGGATGGTCAGGTCGATCAGCGTTTCCTCTTCGCTGCCGTCAGCCGCCGGCGCGGTCTCCATGCCGGTATAGCCGGTGATCCGCGCGCCGCCGTTCACCACGTCGTACTGAAACCCGGAGCTGTCCGTCTTCGCCCCGCAGCCCGCCAGGCAGGCCAGCAGGATCAGGCACAGGATCGCCGCATAAAGTCGCTTCATGGGTCAGGTCCCCTTTCTCTTCAGGAGGCATTATACAGGAAAATGCCCCGGCGGGCAAGGAGATTTCACCAAAGCGCGTCACAAATCCGGAACCCGCGAAGGAAAAAAGAAGAAAAAGATGAAAAAACGGCAAGAAAAAGGGCCGGCCGTGCGTTTTGGGGGTGAAAGGCTCCGGGCCCGTCTGCCCGGGGCGGCGCAAACCCATGCCCGCGACAGAGGGAGGAGAGACAACCGTGCGCAGACTCTGGATCGTCCTGCCGGTGGTGGCGCTGCTGATGGCGCAGGCTCCGGCGCAGGCGGACGGCGCGCTGCTGATCGACGCGTCGGCCACCGACAGCGTGACCACCAGCGAGGTCTATGTCAACGTGACCTGCCCGGCGGAAGGCGCCGTGTCCGTCACCGTGTCCGACGAGCACGGCGCGGTGTGCTATGAGGGCCTCCGCTTCAGCGCCGGGGACTGGTTCCACACCGGAGACCTGTACCTCCCCCTGGAAGAAGGGACCACCCGCTACCTGGTGGAGGTATCCTCCGGCGCGGGGACCTACCGGGTCACCGTCACCCGCACCCAGCCCCGGATCACCGGCGTCAAGGCTTACGCGGCCGGGTTTCCCCTGAGCGCCGTCAGCGGCCGGGCGCGGAACATCTGCGTCACCCTGCTGGACCTCGCCGAGGAGACCGTGGCGGTCCCGCTGGTGGCCGGAGGGCTCTACCGGCTGGGCAGCGTGGTCTTCCACATCGCCGACGGCACTGTCACCGCGGAAGCCGTGTTAGAGGACGCTGCCAACGCGGAGATCACCGCCAGCCGGGTGTACACCGCTTCCAGCGTGCGCGGTGTGGCCGCCATGGCGGAAAACAGAGGCCCCAGCGCCGCCGGCACCCTGGGCCTGCCCATGAGCCTGGGAGACGCGCCGGTGGTGGCCGTGCTGGTGGAACTGACGGTCTCCTTTGACCCGGCCGCCCTGGAATGCACCACGGCGGACCCCGTGCCGGGCCAGACCGAACTCTGGCAGCGCATGGTGGACGCGGACGAGGACACCGTGGGGAACGCGGATCCCGGGACACGAAATCCGGGACCGCACACCTGACCCCAGTCCGCGGAAAAGGACCGCGATCAGCTTCTTCCCGCCCCGGAGCGGAGGGGAAGCTTTTTCGTATCCGGGGGCGGATGTTCCCCTTGTGCGGACCCCGCATCAGCGATATAATAGCGGCAGAAAAAGGGGAAAAGGGGTGCGCGGCGTGCGGGAACTGACGGGGGCGGCGTCCGTGGAGCGTTCGCTGGTGAAGCGGTTCCGCCGGGAGCTCTGGCAGCCCTTCATCGCGGCCTGCAAGCGCTACCGGCTGGTGACGGCGGGAGCCCGCGTCGCGGCGGTGCTGGACGGCACGTCCGCGTCGTACGCCGCCTGCATGCTGATGCTGGAACTGCACCGGCACCCGGATGAGCCCTTTGAGCTGACCGTCCTGGACACCGGCGCGGACCCGGCCCTGACTGCCGCGCTGGGTATCGGCGCCCTCCCCTGCGGCCCCGACCCTATGGAAGCCGCCCGGCAGCGCGGCGCGGACCGCCTGGTGCTGCCGGACTGCATGAGCGACGTGACGGAAACCGTCTTCGGCAGCATGCTGTACGAGGGCACTCTCCGGGCCTTCCTGCCCCTGGAAGCGCTGCCCGGCGAGCCGCCCCTGACGGTGATCCGGCCCCTCTACTGCGTGGACCGCAGGGACATCGTCTCCTGGTGCCGCTACAACCGTCTCCCCTACGTCCCCCGCCCCGCGGACGAGGAAAAGGAAAAGACGCGGGCGCTGCTGGACGGGATGCGGAAGACCGCGCCCAACCTGGAGATCAGCATCTTCCGCGCCGCCCACCAGGTGCACACCGACACGTTTCCCGGCCCCCTGAGGCCGTGAAGGAGAAGTCATGGAGGATTATTCCCGCTATTTCGCCCCGGGCATCTGGGATCGGGGAGCGGCCTATTACCGGCAGGGCCGGGTGACCACCCTGAACCGGCAGCTCCGGCTGAAGGAGACCTGGTCCGCCACCGTCCAGGGCAGCAGCCTGTACTATGTCTCGCTGATCTTTGAGGGCGAGAAGCTGACGGCGGCGGGATGCAGCTGCGCCTGGTCCCGGGGCGGCAACCTGTGCAAGCACGAGGCCGCGGCGCTGTGCGCGGTGCAGGCCCGGCGCATGGGCGTGTCGCCGCCCAAGGCCGGCAAGCCGGCCCGGGTGCGCCCCTTCCCCGATCCCGGGGAATGGACCGCCGCGTCGGATTACCGCACGGTCCAGCCCTATTTCAGCATCCCCAGGGCCTGCCGGGGCCTCACCGTGACGGAGGAGACCCTGCAGAAGGCCCGGGAATGGGCGGCCGACGGCAGCATCCGCCTGACCCGGATGTCGCCCGCCTCCGGGACCGCGTGTCTGGACATCGACGGCATTACCATCATCGGCCAGCGCGGCTACCCCCGGTCCGTCAACGCTCTGGTGAACCGCCGGGGCATCGTGCGGCTGTACTGCTCCGAGAGCGGTGAGTGCTTCAAAGCCAATCACGCCGACGACCGGGAGGCTTCCTGCTGCCCGCACGTGCTGGCCCTGCTGCTGCTGGCGGACCAGCGGCTGCGGAAGGACCCCATGGGCACCGCCACGGACACGGAGGGCGCCCTGATGCTGTCCCTGTTCTCGAAGCACAGCGTCTCCGCCGCGGAGAGAGAGAAGCGGATCAGCCTGGTGCCGCGGATCAACCGGCGCCAGGACGGCGCCACCGCCCTGGAATTCAAGGTAGGCGACGGCCGGCTGTACGTGGTCAAAGACTTGAAGGAGCTGCTGAACGCCGAGCGCGGCGGAGACCGGCTGACCCTGGGGACAAAGCAGACCCTGGACTTCGGCGGAGCCACCTTCGACCGGGAATCGGCGCCCCTGGCGGAGCTGGTGCGGGACGTGGTGGACGCGGCCGGAGCGGGAGGAACGGTGCACAGCTATGCCTGGATCCCGCCGGATCGCCTGCGGCTGGCCGGGAGCACACTGGACAGCTTCTTCGACCTGTACGAGGGCAAGCAGGTGGAAGCCCCCCGGGAAGACGGAGGCAGCCTGCTGCTGGAGCGGGGCGAGCCCCGGCTCCGCCTGAACATCCGGCCCGTCAGCGAGGACGGCGAGTTCATGGGCGTCCGGGTCACCGGCACCATGCCGGAGATGTTCCTGGGAGCCCGGCTGCTGTATGCCCTGGAGGACGGCAGACTCCTGCGCCTGAGCGAGGAAAAAACCCGGCAGCTGATGCCCCTGTGGCGATCCACGGATCAGGGGCGCTTCGGCTTCTCCATCGGCCGGGAAGCCCTGCGGGAGTTTTACCGGAACGTGCTGCCCTCCCTGGGCGGCGCGGTGGAGGTCAACGAGACGGGCAAGAAGGAGATCGCCCGCTTCCTGCCCCCGGAGGCGGCCTTCACTTTCCGGCTGGACGCGGAGAACGGCGACATCACCTGCGACCCGGAAGTGGCCTACGGCGAGGACCGGCGCCGCCTGACGGAAGGCGGAAGCTTCGCCTGGGCAGACGCGCCGCTGGAGAAAAAGGTGATGGACACCGTCCGGGCCTACTTCCCCGAGGAAACGGACGGGGATCCGCGGCTGCATGCCGGCAAGAGCGAGGACGCGGTTTTCGCCCTGCTGACGGAAGGCGTGGACGCCCTGAACCGGCTGGGCCTGGTGCTGGCCTCGGACAGCTTTGACAACCTGAAGGTCCGGCGGCGCTGGTCCGTGCGGGCCGGCGTCTCCCTGGACAGCGACGTGCTGAACCTCTCCCTGCTCTCCGACGAACTGACGCCGGAGGAATTGCGGGAAGTGCTGGCCGCCTACGCCGCGAAGAAGCGGTATCACCGGCTGGCCTCCGGCGACATCGTCGATCTCACGGGGCGGCAGACCGAGGACCTGGACGCCCTGTTCGAGGCCGCCCACGTGCCGCTGAAGCAGTTTGTCTCCGGCAAGATGGACATTCCGGCGTATCGGGCCCTGTACCTGGACAAGACCCTGGAGAGCCGGGAGGAGCTGATGGCCAGCCGGGACCGGAATTTCCGGAACCTGGTGCGGTCCTTCAAGACCGTCAGCGAGTCGGAGGAGGAGCTGCCGGAGAGCCTGCAGGGCGTGCTCCGGCCCTACCAGGAGGCGGGCTTCCGGTGGATGATGACCCTGAAGCAGCACGGCTTCGGCGGGATCCTGGCGGATGACATGGGTCTGGGCAAGACCCTGCAGCTGATCTCCGTGATCCTGCGGGACCGGGAGCTGGGCGAAACGAAGCCCTCCCTCATCGTCTGCCCCTCCTCCCTGATGTACAACTGGCAGGAGGAGTGCCGGAAGTTCGCGCCGGGCCTGCGGGTCTGCGTGGCGGCCGGCACCCAGTCCCAGCGCCGGGCCGTCATCGCCATGGCCCGGAACTGGGACCTGCTGATCACCTCCTACGACCTGATGAAGCGGGACGTGGCGGAGTATGAGGGCCGCCGCTTCCACATCGCCGCCCTGGACGAGGCCCAGTACATCAAGAACCACGCCTCCGCGGCGGCCAGGTCCGTGAAAACCCTGCAGGCGGACTGCCGCTTCGCCCTGACCGGCACGCCGGTGGAGAACCGCCTCAGCGAGCTGTGGAGCATTTTCGACTTCCTGATGCCGGGCTTCCTGTACGGATACGAGACCTTCCGTCGGGAGATGGAAACCCCCATCGTGAAGAACGCCGATGAGGAGGCCACCCGGCGGCTGCGGCTCATGGTGGGGCCCTTCATCCTGCGGCGGCTGAAGACGGACGTGCTGCGGGAGCTGCCGGAAAAGACCGAAGAGGCCCGGACCGTGGTGCTGGAGGGCGAGCAGCGCAAGCTGTACGACGCCCGGGTGCAGCGCCTGCAGGAGCTGCTGGCGGGCAGCGAGGAGTCCTTCGAGCAGAACCGCATCGCCGTGCTGGCGGAGCTCACCCGGCTCCGGCAGGTCTGCTGCGACCCCGCCCTGATGACGGACAGCTACAAGGGGCCTTCCGCCAAGCGGGACGCCCTGCGGGAACTGCTGCGCAGCGCCGTGGACGGCGGCCACAAGGTGCTGGTCTTCTCCCAGTTCACCTCCATGCTGGACCTGCTGGAGCAGGACCTGCGGTCGGAGGAGATGGCCTTCATGCGCCTGACGAGGGAAACCCCGGCGGCCGAGCGGCTGGCCATGACCAAGCGCTTCAACAGCGACGAAACGCCGGTGTTCCTCATCTCCCTGAAGGCCGGCGGCACCGGGCTGAACCTCACCGGCGCGGACATCGTGGTGCACTACGACCCCTGGTGGAACCTGGCGGTCCAGAACCAGGCCACCGACCGCGCCCACCGCATCGGCCAGGACAAGCCCGTCTCCGTGTACAAGCTCATCGCGAAGGACACCATCGAGGACCGGATCGTCCAGCTGCAGGAGAGCAAGCGGGACCTGGCGGACAGCATCCTCTCCGGCGAACACGCCTCCCTGGCCTCGCTGTCGAAGGATGAACTGATGGAGCTGGTGAGCGGGAAAGCGTAACCGCCGCTTCGGTTGAGGGGTCCCCATCACCAAACACCAAGGAGAAGAAGAAATGGAACAGATGAGCCTCTTCGACGATCGGAGGGACAGCGCGCCGCTGGCCAGCCGGCTGCGGCCCGAAAGCCTGGCGGATTATGTGGGCCAGCAGCATCTGATCGGCCCCGGAAAGCCCCTGCGGCTGCTGATCGAGCGGGACCAGGTGACCTCCATGATCTTCTGGGGTCCGCCCGGCGTCGGGAAAACCACCCTGGCCCGGATCATCGCCCGGGCCACAAGGGCGGAGTTCGTGGAGTTCAGCGCGGTGACCAGCGGGATCAAGGAAGTCAAGGAGGTCATGGCCCGGGCGGAGGACAACCGCCGGTCCGGCATCCGCACCCTGCTCTTCGCCGACGAGATCCATCGCTTCAACAAGGCCCAGCAGGACGCCTTCCTGCCGTATGTGGAGCGGGGCAGCATCATCCTTATCGGCGCCACCACGGAGAACCCGTCCTTCGAGATCAACGCCGCGCTTCTCTCCCGGTGCAAGGTGTTCATCCTGCGCCAGCTGGAGGAGGAGGATTTGCAACGGCTGCTGCGGCAGGCGCTGGAGAAGCCCCAGGGCTTCGGCGGGCAGCGGATCGCCGTGACGGAGGAACAGCTGCGGGCCATCGCGCGCTTCGCCGCCGGGGACGCCCGCACGGCGCTGAACACCCTCGAAATGGCGGTGCTCAACGGCGACATCGACGCGGACGGCGGCGTCACCGTCACGGACGGCGTGCTGGCGGACTGCATGAACCGCCGCTCCCTGCTCTACGACAAGAACGGCGAAGAGCACTACAACCTGATCTCCGCCCTGCACAAGTCCATGCGCAACTCCGACCCGGACGCGGCGGTGTACTGGCTCATGCGGATGCTGGACGGGGGCGAGGAGCCGCTGTACATCGCCCGGCGGCTGGTGCGCTTCGCCTCGGAGGACGTGGGCCTTGCGGACCCGGACGCCCTGCCCATGGCCGTCAGCGTGTACCAGGCCTGCCATTTCCTTGGCATGCCGGAGTGCGACGTCCACCTGACCCACGCCGTGGTGTACCTGGCCATGGCCCCCAAGTCCAACGCCCTGTACGTCGCCTGCGAACAGGCCAAGGGCGACATCCGGGAAAAGCCCGCGGAGCCCGTCCCCATGCAGATCCGCAACGCCCCCACCGGTCTGATGAAGCAGGCAGGCTACGGCGAGGGCTACCAGTACGCCCATGACACCGCGGAGAAGCTGACCCGCATGGCCTGCCTCCCCGACAGCCTGGCCGGGCGGCGATACTACATCCCGACCGAACAGGGGCAGGAGGAAAAAGTGAAAAAACGGCTGGAGGAGATCCTGCGGTGGAAGGCGGGGGACGGGGCCGCTCCCTCCTGAATCCGGCAGACCCCGTCAACAAATCCCTGGCCGCACAGCGAAGGAGGCAGAATCATGTACCAGGTCAAAGGCAAATGGGCGCTGATCACCGGCGCCGCCCGGGGGATCGGGTATCTGACGGCGCTGTTTATGGCGGAGCAGGGGTGCAACCTGATCCTCCACAGCCGCCATTTATCCCACACGGAGAAAGTGCTGGCGGAGGTCAAGGCGAAAGGCGTCTCCGCCCACGCGGTGGCGGCAGACCTCAACGACCTGTGCGCGGTCCGGAAAATGCTGGCGGACATCGACGCCCTGGGCGTGCAGGTGGACATCGTGCTGAACAACGCCGGCCTTCAGATCGCCTACCGCACCGATTACCTGCAGACCCCCGTGGAGGATTACGAGATCAGCTTCCGGGTCAACACCATCGCCCCGGCCATGATCTGCTACCACTTCCTGCCGGGGATGATGGCCCGGGGCTCCGGGCGGATCCTGAACACCACCAGCGGGATCGCGCTGGACGTGTGCCAGGCCGGGTATTCCGCCAGCAAGGCGGCCCTGGACAAGATCACCATCGACCTGGGCTCCAAAGTGGAGGGCACGGACGTGATGATCAACCTGACGGACCCCGGCTGGTGCCGAACGGATCTGGGAGGCCGGCAGGCCCCCAACGCCCCGGAGAGCGCCATCCCCGGCATCGTGGTGGGCGTCTTCGCGGACGACCGGCACTCCGGGCGGTATTTGGGCGCCCAGCACTTCGCAGGCATGACGCTGGAAGAGGCGGTGGCTAAAGCGGAACGGGAGTTCCGGAGCCCGTACTGAGAGCGGCAAAAACACCGGAAGCAAAAGAACGGAGATGATCGGCATGGCGAAAGCATCAGCGGGCGAGCAGCGCTTCGGCTGCCCGTCCTGCGGCGGCGGACTGCGGTATTCCATCGAAAAGTCCTGCCTGATCTGTGACATGTGCGGGGGCAAGTACAGCCCGGCGCTGTTCCGGGAGGAACAGGATCAGGAGCAGGAATCGTCCATGGAGGTCACGGCCTTTCAGTGCCCGCAGTGCGGGGCGATGCTGGCCGCGGGCTCCACGGAGGTGGTCAGCTTCTGCACCTTCTGCGGCAGTGACGTGGTGCTGACCCGGCGCACGGCGCAGATGCGGCGGCCGGACCTGATCGTGCCCTTCAAGGTCAGCCGGGAGGAGTGCGAGGCGCTGTACCGCAGCCACCTGAGCAAGTACCGGTTCGCTCCTTCCGGCCTGCGGAACCAGGAGACCCTCGGGCATTTCCGCCCAGTTTACGTCCCGTTCTGGGCCTACGATGTGGAGATCAGCGGGGAGCACCGTTTCATCGTCCTCAAAGTCCAGGGGGATGTGGAGGAGACCCGCCAGGTGGACGTCGACCTGATCTTCCGGCAGAAGGACATCCTCTACGACGCGTCCGAGGCCTTCGAGGACGAGACCGCGGCCCGGCTGGCCCACGATCTCAAGGGTGCCGTTCCCTTCAACCACGCCTATCTCAGCGGCATGTATGCCCAGATGCCGGACGTGGAAGCGGACGTGTACGAGGGCGAAGCCCGGGCCGGCGCCCTCTGCAACTGCGCGAAGCAGGTGATGAACAAGCTGCACTGCCGGGAACTGCGCTACGCGGATCAGGGCCAGGGCGAGATCCGGGTCACGTCCCGGCTGGTGTTCCTTCCGGTCTGGCTGCTGGCGAAAAAGAGCGGAAGCCGCGTCCTGTACACTGCCGTCAGCGGGACCAGCGGGAAAGTGGTCTGTGATCCCCCGCTCAGCCGGGTCAAGGTCGGCCTGCTGACCGCGGGCATCACGGCGGCGCTGTTCGCCCTCCTCTGCCTGACGCGGACCATCGCCCTCCATCATCTGATGCTGGTGACCGCGGCCGTCATGCTGGTCTCGGTGCGCCTGATGGCGGCGGTCTACCGCAACCGTCTGTTCCATGAACGGCGGGAGGGGGAGCCGGACTTCTCCAAGCCGCAGGCCTACGCCGGCGAAATGCAGGCCCGGCTCCGGGAAAGCCTCGGCATGAACGCCGACGGCCAGCAAATAAAGAAGGTCAAAGAGCGGACGCTCGGCTGCGTGGGCTACATCCTGCTGCGCCTGGTGCTCAGCATCGGGCTCAGGGGCGTGGCCATACTGATCCCGTTGCTGATCGGCTGGCTGACCTCCGGCGGAGCCGGCGATCTGGCCCTCATCCTGGTGGTCATCCTGTGGGTCATGTCGGCGATCCGGTGCGGGCTCATGGTGGCGAGGCTTCCCTCCCGCGCCGCGGAAGTCACGTTCATCCTGAGCATCGCGCTGGTCCACCTGCTGGCCGCAGGCATGGTGACCCTGTCCATCATCCAGCCGGTCCGGGATCCGGTCTACTACGGATTCATGATCCTGACGCTGCTGGCGACCGCCGGCATCCAGGCCATGCTCATCGCCCGGCAGAACCGCTTCGCCACCCGGCCGATCCCGTTTTACGAGGAGGAGGTGGATGTCCGGTGAAACGAGCCGCAGCCTTTGTTCTGATCCTGACGCTGGCGCTGGCCGTCTGCCTGCCCGCGCCGGCGGAAACCGCCCCCGTCATCGACGATGAGATTCATCTGTTCAGGGAGGATGAGCTGGCCGCGCTGACGGAGAAGATGGAACCCCTGTGCGCATTCGGCACCCCGGTGCTGTGGGTGACCAGAGCGGCCGGGGAAGCGGAGGCCCTGTGCGTTCAAAAATACGTTTCCGATATCGGATACGGCCGCAGCGGCATCCTCTTCATGATCAATCTGAACACCCGCGACCTCTATCTCTATGTGGACGGAGCCATCGGCGACGCCATCAGCGTCTCCGACTGCCTGGACATCACGGACAACGTCTACCGGGAGGCCTCCGGCGGGTACTTCATGAGCTGTGCCGCGAATGTCTTCAACCAGGCCGGGAAGCTGCTGAACAACGAGCGCATCGCCAGACCCATGCACTACATCACCAGCTTCCTGCTGGCCGTCTGCATGGCGCTTCTCATCACCTTTGTCATCGTGGTCCGTCCCGGAAACAAGGGCATCTTCCAGCTCAAAAAACGCCCGAAGCCGGACCTGCACCCCAGCGTCTCCGCCTTGCCGATCCTGGCCGTGCCCGCCATCACGGTCAGGGAAAACAAGCTGATCCGATCGATCCGCATCAGCAGCGGCGGCGGCAGCTCCGGCGGCGGCAGTTACCGCAGCGGCGGCGGGCACAGCAGTGGAGGTTGGCACAGCAGCGGCGGCGGCCACAGCGGCGGCGGGCACGGCGGCGGGCACAAGTTCTGATCTCCCCGGGATCCACCCGGAAACCCACCATCAAGCATCAAAGGAGGCATTCGACATGAAAAAACTCTTTGCGGTGATCCTGGCCGCGGCGCTGTTCCTGGCGCTGGGCACCGGCGGCGCGCTGGCCGGTCCCGAAGACTGGCAGGGCCGGACCTTGCCTGACTTTTCGGTGAGCACCATCGCCGGCTCGACCTTCACGCTTTCGGAATCCCTGAAAACCCACGACCTGGTGCTGATCAATCTCTGGGCGACCTGGTGCGGACCCTGCCGCCTGGAGTTCCCGTACCTGGAGACCGCCTGGGAGCAGTACGGATCGCGGGTGGATGTCATCGCGCTCAGCATCGAGGACTCCGACACCTTGGCCGTGCTCAGGAGCTTCGCCATCGAGAACCACCTGAGCTTCGCCATCGGGCGCGACGAGACGAACATCTTCGGTATGCTGGACGGCAACGCGATCCCCACGACCCTGATCGTCAACAGAAACATGGAGATCGTCACGGTGGAAATCGGCTGCAAAACCTCCGTGGAAGAGTTCACCTCGCTCTTCGACGATTTGCTGAGCCTGTACGCGATCTCCGCCGAGGAAGCGGCTGACCGCTGCGTGCTGTATTTCCGCGACCCCTACGGCAACCCGATCCCCGGCGTGACGGTGGGTTTCTGCAACGGGGAATACACCCCCGTGGACACCGACGCCAACGGCCGGGTCTCCTTCAGCGGGCTCCCCTCCGAATACCACGTGCATCTCCTGGCCGTTCCCGCCGGCTATTCGATGCCCTGGGAGCAGATCTATGTCGACGGAAGCAGCTTTGAGCTGACGGTCACGCTGTATCCGAACTGAGACGGATTAACGTGAATCCAGATAATACACAAAAGGGTCAGATTACGAAAAGGCAAATGGCCAAGGATCGAGGGTAATCAGGAATACAGTGCAGGGCTTGCGCATGAATGAAGATTCTGTGAATGGAATCTCAACGGGATGCTTCGCGTCAGCCTGATGGACGACCTCATCCACCGC
>JBGVCH010000022.1:0-24180 GCA_045226335.1 Christensenellales bacterium
CGCCTTCTCTTCGGGCGCCTTGTCGATGTCCTCGTACCGCATCGCGGCGGCCTCGCCCTTCAGCGCCAGCGTCATGGTGATGGCGGCTGTCAGGGTGGTCTTGCCGTGGTCAACGTGCCCGATCGTGCCGATGTTCACGTGCGGCTTCGTGCGCTGGAATTTTTCCTTTGCCATGGGAATCTCCTCCTCTGTTTTCGCATAAACTGCGATGGTCATTTGCCGGGCAGGCCCGGCCTTCCTGTCGCTGTTCATGGCGATTGATGCGGTGTTGGAGCAGGTGATGGGAATCGAACCCACGTGGTCGGCTTGGGAAGCCGAAGCTCTGCCATTGAGCTACACCTGCACGTCCCGCATCAAGCCTAAACAGACTTGCCAGACGGGCCTATTGTATCCCTTTTTTCATGCCCTGTCAAGGGGGCGCGCGATTTTTCCCGCCCTCCCCGGGTTTCCCGGCGATCCGTGTCAGGCGGAAAGGAATTCACCTGAACACCCGTCGAAAAAACGGCCTCCCCGAAGGGAAGCCGCCCGGAGAAGCTCATCACTCGGCCGTAATGTCATACCCGAAGTACTTCATGGAGATCTCCGTCAGGACGCCCTCCGCCCGAAGCTCCTCGATGGCCTGGCTGACAGCCGCCACGAAGCGCTCGGAGTCCGCCTTGCGGATCGGGAAGGCCACGGGCGTGTAGTCCTCGGACACCGCCGCGATCTTCAGAGGCGCGTCGGGCTGCTCGCTCATGTAGTCGTTGAAGGAGTCGATGGCGTTGATGGTGGCGTCCGCCCGGCCGTTGATGACCATGCTCATGGTTTCCGCCAGCGCCTCCACTTCCACCACCGTGGCGCCGTAGGACTCGCCGATCTGGGCATACGTGGAGCCGGGCGAGTTCGTGGTGACTTTGCCATCCAGGTCCTCGAAGGAGGTGATGGTTTCGTTGTCCGTGCGGACCACCAGGGCCACGCGGTTGTAGCAGTAGGGGGTGGAGAAGTCATACTTCTGGGCGCGCTCTTCCGTCACGTCCACACCGTTGGCGGCCGTGTCATAGCGGCCCACCTCGATGCCGGAGAAGATGCCGCTCCACTCCACATCGATGAAGTCCGCCTCCAGGCCCAGCTTGGCGGCCACGGCCTCGGCCACCTCGATGTCAAAGCCCGCGCGGTTCCCGTCCTCGTCGTAATAGGTCCACGGCGCCCAGTTGCCCTCGGTGGCAAAGATAATGCTTCCGCGGGCCTGAACGTCCGCCAGCTGATCCGCAAAGGCCGCGGCCGACAGGGTGCAGAGCGTGAGGATAAGCAGGGCAGAGATCCATTTCTTCATAAGATTTCCTCCTTGTTGATCTTGATATGTCCAGCCCCATGGGGGCGGAACGGCGCGGTTCAGCGCTCGCCGATGGCCTTCAGGAACTGCTGCGAGCGCGGGCTGTGAGGTTTCCTGAAAAACTTCTTCGACGGCCGGTCTTCCACGATCCGGCCTTCCTCCATGAAGACGACCCGGGCGGAGACGTTCCGGGCGAAGGACATCTCGTGGGTGACCACCATCATGGTCATGCCGCTCTCCGCCAGATCCCGCATGACCGCCAGCACCTCCCCGATGAGCTCCGGGTCCAGGGCGGAAGTAGGCTCGTCGAAGTAGATGATCTCCGGCTCCAGCGCGATGGCCCGGGCGATGGCGACCCGCTGCTGCTGTCCGCCGGAGAGCTGGCTGGGGTAGTGATCCTCCCAGCCGGTCATGCCGACGCGGTCCAGGGCGGCGCGGGCGATCTCCTCCGCCTCCGCTTTGGAGAAGCCGTGGCCCGAGATGAGGCCCTCGGTGACGTTCCGCAGGGCCGTGCGGTTGGCGAACAGGTTGTAGTTCTGGAAGACAAAGCCGGTCTTTCTGCGGATGGCGGCGATGTCCGACCGCCGGATCCGGGCCAGGTCATACACCTCGTCGTCGAAGACCATGGTGCCGGAGTCGGCGCGCTCCAGGAAGTTGGCGCAGCGCAGGAGGGTGGTCTTTCCGGAACCGCTGGGGCCGATCAGGGCCACCACGTCCCCCCGCTCGACCTTCAGGCTGATGTCTCGCAGCACCTCCAGTTTGCCAAAGCGCTTGCAGACGTTCCGCAGCTCAAGCATGGGTCTTCACCTCCCGGCCGACCTTTTTGTTGAGGATCCGCTCCACCACGTGCTGCAGGATTTCCATCACCGTGGAAACGGCCAGGTACAGCAGGGCCAGCAGGACGTACAGGGCCAGGAATTCATACGTGCGGCCGATGTTCCGCTTGGTGACCATGAACATGTCCACCACCGTGATGTTGGAGACCAGGGAGGTGTCCTTCACCATGGAGATCAGCGAGTTGAAGAGGTTGGGCACCGCGGTCCGCATGGCCTGGGGCAGCACGATCCGCATCATCACCTTCGGATAGGACATACCCACGCACAGGCCGGCCTCCACCTGCCCCACCGGCACGGACTCCAGCGCCGCCCGCATGGTCTCGGAGCAGTACGCGCCTTCGTTGATGGAAAACGCGATGATGGCCGCCGGGATTGCGTCAATGACGATCCCTACTGCCGGAAGGGCGTAGTACACCACCAGCAGCTGCACCAGCAGGGGCGTTCCGCGGATCAGCCAGATATAAAAGCGCGCCAGCTGCCGGAGCACCGGCACCCTCCTGTACTGCACGATGGCCACCAAGGTGGCGATCACCAGCGCAATGCCAAAGGAAGCCGCCGTCAGCAGCAGGGTGTTGGGAAGGCCCTTCTCAACAATGTCCGTCAGCGCCTTGGTCAGGATGCCCCAGAGCCTCTCGCCGAAGATCCCGACCATCAGCTGTTCCAGCGACTGTCCCAAATGCTCAAACATCCGCGGATGTACTCTCCTTCTCCGGGACGAATCCCGACTGTTTTAGTATACTATACGCGTCCGCGGGTGTCAATAGTGTCCGGCCGGGTTTTCACGGGCGGGTTTTCCGTCGAAGATCCAAGAGCAGCCAGTCGCAGACCGTTTCCCCGGAATGACGGCAAAAAGAGGCCGGGCGGCCTCTCGGGAACGGAAACTGTGTCGGCCGTGACAGGATCACGGCATGGCCTCACCGGCTGTTCACATACCGGTTGTTTGTCCGGATGATGTAGGGCGTTTCCGCGGAAAGGTTCTCCGAAATGAAGACCTCCCCGTTGGCAAACTGCACCTCGATGACATTCCACTTGACCAGGGCCGCCCTGCGCAGGGCCTCGTTCGGGACGAATTCGACGGACAGCGTCCGGGTCTGTCCGGGGGGCACGTTGACAAACCACGTCGTGTTGTCCTGAACCGGATAGACCAGCGACCCGTCTGAGCCGTCCGCCCAGTAGCGGAGCGTGACCGCCACGATGGCCTGCTTCGTGTTCTCATTGTGGAGCTCATACTGCAGTGTGCCGTTTGCGCCGTTCAGGGTGATGCTGGACTGGCCGATCGTGACGGGTGAGCGGCTGCCGCCCCAGGACAGGGAGGCAAAACGGCTGCTCCCCTTCGCCGGAACGGCCCGGTCGCTGAACAGCACGGCCTGGGTGAGCTCACTGGCCACGCCGGAGGCACCGTTCACCCCGTGAATGCCGTTTTTCGCCTGGAAGTCCGCCACGGCCTTTTTGGTCTTGCGACCGTAGACGCCGTCCGCCTTGTCCTTCAGATAGCCCAGGCTGATCAACCGCCGCTGAACCTCCTTCACTTCCTTGTTCCGGTCGCCGGAGCGCTGCATGAAGTACATGGTGCCGTAGTTGGACAGCACCGATTCCTTCGCCGCTATCTTCAGGGTCCCCTGCATGTTGACACAGGCGGGCAGCTTATATCGGTCCGCGTACTGGGTGTGAGACGCCCCCATCTCCGCCGTGGACAGGCCGATCCAGCCGTAATTGATGCCGTTCTTGTCCTTGTCCGCCCAGGTGACGTCCACCAGGGTGTACATGCCGTTCTGGCTGACGATGTTCCAGGCGTGCCCGGCGCCCGCGGCCGTGCCGTCGATATAGCTGCACTCGATGCCCGCGAAATGGCACAGCATCGCGACGATCTGGGCGTACGCGTTGCAGACGCCCCGGCCCCGCTGCATCGCCTCATAGGCGTACATCCGGCCGTTGTCCGTGGCCGTGTGGTCATACGTCAGGCTGTCGCAGACATACCGGAGTACGTCGCCGAAGCAGCGAAAGTTCCGCGCGATGCCGGAGACCTTCGCGATATAGGCCTGCTGTTCGGCGATGGAGCGTTTGTAGCTGAGTTTGATGTAGGACACCTTCCCGGACTTCGGGTCGACGTCGTACCGCACGTTGTCCGGGTCGAAAGCGCACAGCTCCGGACATTCGTTGAACATCAGGTTCAGCAGGAGCCAGGCCTGATTCCGGTCGCAGACCTGCGGGACTGTGACCCCGCCGTCGCCCCGGTACAACGCGTCATAGACCCGGTCGAACATCTCCTTCTCCCCGCTGCTGAGTGACTGATAGTACACGGAATACCGGGTGGAATACGGCATGGAAGCCGGATCGGCCTGCGCGCCGGCGCCGAACACGGCCGGCAGCATCAGCAGCACCAGCATGATCAGTACGAGTTTCTTCAAGCAGACGCACCCTTTCTGTTGTCCCCGGTTCCCGGCCTCCGGAGCCGGCTTCACCCATATGAACGATGCAGAAAGGTCTTTTCTTGCACGGCAGTCCTTTTCTTTCGTCCGAAACCGGCTGCCGTTCGTTCCGTGAACGGGACAGCCGGAGGCGGTGCACAACAAAAGGGGCTGTGAAGCCCGGTCATCTTCGTGATGCCGTGCTGTCACAGCCCCTGGCGGTAAATCAGAAACAGCTGTTCATCGGGCCTTCATTTCCGGCTCTTCGCGGTCCTCTTTCACTTCGCTGTCTTCTTCCCGCTTGCGTCGGTTGCTTACTGTCCGAACGCCGCCACCGCCGCCTGATTGTACAGGTACAGCGCCTTGCCCAGATTGATGTCCGTCTCGCCGCCGTTGACGACGCTGGCCCGGGCGAAGGTCAGCACCGACGCGGTGAGGGTGAAGGTGTTCGTGCCATCGGACACGGTGTAGTAGTGTTCGTTCTGCAGGTGGTTCGACCACACGCCGGTGCCCAGGGCCAGGTAGTACATGCCGTCCGAGCGCTGCTGCAGGGCCACCTGGTCGCCGTTGATCAGGAAGGTAAGACTGGCCGGATCGACCTTCTTGAACTTCAGGTACAGCCGCAGGGTGTTGTCGGACTCCAGCATGGCCGTGATGCCGGCGACGCTGACGCCATTCGGCAGGGTGCCATCGCGGCCCGCGATGTAGGTGTTCAGCGTATCCGCGTTCAAGTCGGTCACCGCGCTGCTCACGCTGAGACCATCCGCGTTGTAGTCGAAGTAGATGGCAGCAGCGGCGCAGTAGTCCTTGGCCGCGGCGCCCACGGCCTTCTCGGCGTCCGTGCCGTTCTCCTCCAGCCAGGCGAAGTACTGCATCAGGCTGTAGGGAACGCCGGTCTCCGTATAGTCAGCGCCCCGGAGGTTGCCCTTGATGGGCAGTGCATGGCCCTCGCCGTCATAGACCCTGGCCGTGATGGTGTCGACGGCTTCCTTGGCCGCCAGGGGGATGCTGAACTTGTATCCCTTGTCCTCGTCGAATTCCGCGTCTCCGACAAGCAGGGTGACCGTCTTCCCGCTATTTCCGTTGGTGAGGGTCACATAGGCTGCCTCATCCTCCAGCACGGCATCCGGGATATCGAAGTAGAAGTTCAGCTTGATCCGGTCGTTGAAAGAACCGGAGACGCCGTTGATGGTGACAGACGGCAGATCCTCCCACTCTGCCGTGAGAGTCATATCCCCTGTAATGCGGATGAGTTCGCCCGCACCTTTCGGTTCGGTGTCTTCCCCAACCAGCCAGCCGGCGAAGGCTTTTCCCGCCGGCCCGCTGAATCCGCACGTGGGCAGAGGATACCACCCGTCCTTTGCCCAACTCACGGTTTCCATGGTCTCATTCGTCTCATAACCGGGGGCGAAGGCGACGGTGACGGGACTGCCCAGGAAAGCCTCGCCGGCTTCGTTCAGGCCCACCGCGTAATTCTTCGGATAGTAACTGATGAAATTATTCACCGTACCGTTGCCGGGCAGTCCGGATGTGAACACATCATTCCATTCATTGTGCAGATCACCGGTACGACGTACCTTGATTCGCAGGTCGTGACTGATCGGCCCGGTGAACTGTACGGGTTTTCCCAGCTCGAAGCTCCCTTTGATGTCCGGTGAACCCTGAAGGTTAAAGTTCGTATACTTAGTGGTCAAGACTGCGGTATCAGACCCCTTCTGATCAGCACGGATGGATCCTCCGGTCAGGGTAAATGTGCCACATTCCACTAAAACGTCGATATGGCCGCTGCTCCCACTTCCGGACACAGTGCCGCCGGTCATGATGAAGCTGCCGCCAGCATAGACGTACACGACATCATAGCAGTTGTCACCGTGGATCGTGCCGCTTTCAAGGCAGAGGACAGCGTTTTCGGACGTGGTTTTGATGACATCCTGATGATTGCGGCCCAGGACGGTGCCGCCGCCTGTTGAGTCACGCAGGGTCAGGTTTCCGCTGATAGTCATCACATAGTCGTCATTCAGCGCGGACCCGTCGATGGTGTGCCCGTTCAGATCGATGGTCAGCGCTTTCCCGCCGGCGATATTCAGGTACCGATCCTTGTTTGTCGCGGTATAGTCTTTTTCCAGGGTGAGGACCCCGCCGTTCTCCGTGCCGTCGATGAGCAGCTGCAGCGTGTCCCACTCAGTCGGGGCTTTCCGCAATTCAGCTTCGCCGTCGTCGTTCAGCACCACACACCAGATATCGGATGCGCTTGTGAAATGGGAAACGGCGTTTTCTCCGCCCTGCGCAAGTCCGTTGGTGATGATCACGGGCTCAGCGGAGGTGGGCTTAGCTTCCGTCATGACGGGGATGATCACGTTCTCACCCAGCGGGCCGGCTACGGTGATGGTGTGATCGTAGTCCAGATACACGCCCTTGGACATGAGCGGCGAGCCGGAGACAAAGAGCTGGCCATTTTTGATTTGGTCCGCAGAAAGAACATATACATTGCCATATGCCGGATCGCTGCCGGTGAGAGATCCACCGTTCAGCCAGACGCAGCCGCCATCTGCGTAGATGTCCGATTGCCCCCCGGAGCCGCTGATCGTGCCGTCGTTCATGATGAAAGTCGCGTAATCATCCACACTGACCCGGCCAAACCTGCGTACTGTACCGTTCATGTCGGCGGTGACGGCGCCCCCGCACATGGTAAAGGTGGAATAGTCGTACACGTACACAACGTTCTCCAGGGTCCCGGAGCCGACGATGGTGCCGCCGCACATCGTAAAGGAGGAGCCGGATTCCGTTGCAATGAAGTCGATAAACCCGTTGTCGCCGCCTTTGAACCGGCCTCCGCCGACGGTATCCGACAGCGTGAGGCTTCCATTGATCGACAGACAGCAGGGGTACTCCACCCCAGCAGGGGGATTCAATGCTGAAGCGTCTACTGTGTGCCCCTGCAAGTCCAGCTCAACCGTGATGCCTGCGGGGATCCGGAGGATATGGTCATCCGAGGAAGCCGTGATATCCCCGGAAACAACGATCGATCCGCCACATTCGAGGGCGATCCTGAGTTGCTCCCATGTGGAGACGCTGCCGGTCATGGCAGTCAGCTCGCCTCCGACCAGCAGGCTGTTGTCGGAAACGGCACCCACCCGGAAAAGACGACCGGTGCTGTACATCACAAAAGGCTGTTCCAGGGTCACCGTGCCGTTGAAGGAGGAGGAGGTGATGCTGATGGTCTCCTCCGTGGCGTCCGTCCAGCCGAGGGTGACGGTGACATCTGCACCTTCCTCGCCGTTGCCGATGCCATAGCTGCCGCCTTCGTTGCTGACGCCGCTGGCGTTGATGACGCCGCCGGTGATGGTGACAGAGCCGCCGGCCGTGTTCCGCCTGCCGCCGCCGATGCCCGCGCCGGAGCCGCTGACGGTGGTGATGCTGCCGCCGTCGATGGTGACGGTGCCAGGCGCCGCGTCGCAGCCGCCGCCGATGCGGGCGCCCTGGCCCTGGTTGACCTTTTCGGAGGTGATGGTGCCGCCGTGGATGGTGATGGTGCCGCCGTCCCCGTCGTCGCCGCCGCCGAGGCCCGCGCCGTCACGGCTGTAGGTGGTGATGGTGCCGCCCCAGATGGTGATGCTTCCGCCACCGCCGCGCTGTCCGCCGCCGAGGCCCGCGCCGTTTTCACAGCAGTCCGAACTGGTCGGGCCGTTGGCGGTGATGTAGCCGCCGTAGACGGTGATGGTGCCGCCATCGCAATCCCGGCCGCCGCCGATGCCGGCGCCGTCGCCGCCGCCCTTGGCTGTGATGGTGCCGCCGTAGATGGTGATGGCGCCGCCGGTTTTGCCGTCATTCGTGCCGATGCCCGCGCAGTGGTCCGCACCCTTGGCCTCGATGATGCCGCCGTGAATGACGATGCTGCCGTTGTCATGCCCGGAATAGCCGCCGATGGCCGCGCCGTCATCCGGCTTGGAGACGAGCTTGCCCGCGTTCTCGCCGTTGCTCTGGGCATAGATGGTCAGCGTGCTGCCATCGGGGATGTACAGGCCTTCCACGTCCAGGGTGCAGCCGTCGCCCAGGATCAGGTGGGTATCGCCCTCCAGGCAGACCCGGTCGTCCACGGTGATATCATGGCTCAGGTAGTACCAGCCCGCGGGGATGCAGGTGTTGTCCTTATACGGGAAGGCCGCGGTGCCCTCGGGGGTATCCTTCTCCGTGGCGACGACCTTCGCGCCGTCCCAGCTCCGCTCGATATAGGTCACGGGGAAAGCCTGATCCCAGCAGTCGGGGCAAAGACCGCTCTCACTGCGGCTGCTGTGATCGCACACGCTGATGTGAAGGTATTTGGCAGATGTTTCCTTCACCGATGCGCGCTGGTCGGGCGGGACAACGGTGGCCGTTGACTCGCTGCGGCCCATCAGGAATCTGGCGTCCTCGCGGAAAGTGACTTTCGACCAATATACACAGTCTTCGTTCTTGGAAGTGGCTGTCAGTGTGCCTCCGGTGTATTCTACATTTTTGGTGCAGAAACCTTTATAGTCACTCAGGCCTTTCGCCGTCAATTCACCGCCGCTGATATAGACATTGCTGCCTGGCGCCAGGATGCCGTGTCCACAATCAATGTATTCTTCATTGGCAGGACGGCCCGACGCAGTGACCTTGCATTTGTCCTTGATTGTGAGTGCGCCCGGGTTGCCGCCGATGCCGGCCGTAGCGCCATAAGCGTCCACACGGGCTGTACCGCCAATGGTAACGGTACCCATGCTGCCGTGCAGATCAGAACTTGCATAATCCAGGTATACATAGGCACAGCCGGCACCGATGCCGTAGCCGTGATTGCAAAACGCTTCTACATAGCCGCCGGTAATGGTGATCGTGCCCCCCGAGCCGGACCGTTCCTGCTCGACCACCATATAATCGCTGTTGTTGCGCGCCCGGCCGCCGCCGATGGCTGCGCCGTGATCGCTCGTTGCATAGACACTGCCGCCGGTGATGGTGATCGAACCGCCGGCACCGGAGTGGTTGCCGCCGCCGATGCCCGCGCCGTTGCCCTCACCTTCCGGAAATGTATAGATCTCGCCGCCGGTGATGAGGATCGTGCCGCCGTCGGCGCCCTCTCCGCCGCCGATGCCCGCGCCGTCACGGTTGTAGACACGGACCTCGCCGCCGTTGATGGTGATGGTGCCGCCGTCTCCGTCGCAGCCGCCGCCGATGCGCGCGCCTTGGGCGTGGCCTCCGTCCCGGCAGGTGACGGCGCCGCCGTTGATGGTGATGGTGCCGCCGTCCGCGCTGTCGCCGCCGCCGATGCCCGCGCCGTCACGGCCCCAGCAGTTGACGATGCCGCCGTGGATGGTGATGTCTCCGCCGTCCCCGGCGTCGCCGCCGCCGATGCCCGCGCCGTCCTCGTTGGGGTCCTCGTTGGCGGTGATCGTGCCGCCCCAGATGACGATGGTGCCGCCGTCGCCACTGTCGCCGCCGCCGATGCCCGCGCCGTTCTCTCCGCCGCCGTGGGCGGTGATGTTGCCGCCGTAGATGGTGATGGTGCCGCCGTCGCAGTTCCGGCCGCCGCCGATGCCCGCGCCGTCGTCGCCGCCCGTGGCGGTCACCGTGCCGCCGAAGATGGTGATGGGCGCCGTCGTCCCGTTGCCGTCGTTGCTGCCGAGGCCCGCGCAGTGGTCAGCGCCTTTGGCGTCGATATAGCCGCCGTGGATCACGATATTTCCGCCCGGGTGATTATCGCTGGTGGCGCCGATGCCCGCGCCGGAGGAGGGCTTGGAGATAAGCTTGCCGGCGCTGGCACCGTCGCTCTGGGCGTAGATGGTCAGCGTGCTGCCCTGGGGGATGTACAGGCCCTTCACGTTCAGCGTACAGCCGTCGCCCAGGATCAGGTTCGTGTCACCTTCGAGGAATATGCGGCCGTTTTTGGTGACGTTGCTGTTCAGGTAATACCAGCCGCTTGTCATGCTGCCGTCGGACGGAACGATGGTGACGTTTTCCCTGGTCGCGCTCTCGGTCGTGACCGAAGACCCGTTCCAGCCGCGCTTGACATAAGTGACGGAGACCGTGTTCGCGTCTGCGGTCTCTACCGATACCGAGGATTCCACCGCGGTTTCCTCGGGGACGGGTTCGTCAAAGGCTTCCTCCGTCTGAGCCTCGGCGGGGGTTTCCTCTTCGATGGGCTCCAGTTCGATGAGCTCTTCCTCTGTGATCTCCGGCAGGACCAGCGCCGCGGACGCGCAGAGGGTCCCCGCTGCGTCAAAGAGCGCCACGCGGTAGTTCTTCGCCAGGTTTTCCGCATTGGCCGTCAGCGAAAAGCGCTCCCCGGCGGCCAGGTCTTCCCACGCGGGAGCCTCGCCCTCCGCCTCCACCTGCCAATGGACGGAAACGAGGGAGGCGTTCCCGTCGACCCGCGCCAGATACACGAGGGTGTCCCCCTCGAGGATCTCCCCTTCGTTCTGCAGCACCGCGGCGACGCTGCCGGCGAAAACCTCGGCCGGCGTTTCGTCGGGCTGCTTCTCCGGCGCCTGAACCGGGACGTCCACGGGGTCTCCCGCGGGCTCCGGATCGGCCGGGGGTGCTTCCTCTTCGGGAACCGCCGGCGCGGAGGGCGTGTTGTCCTCCGCCGGGATCGGCTCTTCCACCAACTCAATAACGGGCTCCTCAACAAGCTCTTCCTCCGCGAAGGCAGAGACACCGACGCAGCCCAGCAGCATCGCAACGCTGAGCAGCAGAGCCAGGAACCGTCTCATCTTGCAGGTCTTCATGGTCTTCCTCCTATATATCGTTTTCCGGATCATAAGACAGCTGTTTACAGAATCCCAGAATAATGTATCACTGTCCATGCCGGTTGGCAATATCTGTTGTGCAGAAACACCATCGAGATTTCCAGCGTGGTCCGGAGCGTCCCATCTGCCAGGTTCGGCGGCGACGGTCAGCCGTCAAATTTGAGCAAAACGAAAGCGAGGCCGCGTCATCCACCAGCCCCGCTTCCGCGTCTCCGACAAAACCGAACCCTTTTGCAAAGCTCTTACTGACCCGCAAACGCCCGGTCCGCAAGCCATTCGATCCCCGATTCCGCCTGGTCGACCCCCGGATTCCGGTTGGTCATCACGACAGCGATCTCTCCCGTGCGGCGGTTCATCTTCAGCATGCACTGCCCGTTTTCGCCCCAGCCCTGTGAAGTCAGGATATTGTCTCCGCCGATGAACACGCCGAGGCCTGTCCAGGGGAAATCCTTCACCGGCTTGGCCATCTCCCGTGCCGATTCCGGCCGCAGGAAGGAGCTTTCGCCGTTGAGCGCTCCGACGAATCCCTTTGCGATCGCCAGCAGCTCTCTCGGTGTGCTCCACAGCCCGGACGCCGCCAGGTCGGGAACCCGGGGAAATCTTCCCGGAATGGGCCGGCCGCTGTCGTCATAGCCCGTCGCCATCCGGTCTTCAAAGCGGGCCACATTGCCGGGCGTCGCGAAAAACGTGCCGCTCAGGCCCAGCGGTTGGAACAGCATATCCCGGGCAATCTCGTCAAAGTCTCCCTGCGCAGCCTCCCGCACCAGCAGCTGCAGAACGCAGTATCCCGCGTCCGAATACTCAAAAGCTTCACCCTGACGCTTCTCCGCCCGCACAGGCCGGTTGTTGTAGGAAGTCCTCCCTTCCAGAATGTCCATCAGGCTGATTTCCGGATCCCCGCGGCGAAGTCCGCAGAAGGCGTCCTCCCCGTCCAGAATCCCGGCCGTATGGCACAGGACCGATCGGATGTCCGCGTCGCTTTCGATTCCGTCCGCAGTCAGCAGCTTCCACGACCGGAGGTACCGGTTGACCGGCGCGTCAAGATCGATCCGTTTCTGCTCATGCAGCTTCATGACGCATATGGCGGTGATGAATTTGGAGATGGAGCACGCCGGGAATACAGTGTCCTCATCCACAAACGTACAGCTCTCCCTGTCCGAAAACCCGTGGTATTCCGCCGCTTCCCTCCCCGCGGCATCCGCCCAGGCCCAGCCGATCCCCGGAAACCGTTCCATGATCTGCTCTTTCATTCCCGCAACTCCTTGAAAAGAAATATCAGAAGACCGCGATCCGTGTCATTCCACGAACAATTCCAGATAGGATTGCACTTTCGCTTTGCCGTACAGTTCGTCCATGAGGCCAAACTCGGGATCATAGTATTTCCCATGATGGTATAATACCCAGTGACTGTAGCGGGGAAGCAGGACTTTCAGGATGCACACCGGCGGCAGCGGCGTGTGGTTATCCGCCTTCGTCATGGTTTTGGCCTGCCTGATCCCGTAATGCGCCAAGGCTCTCTCGATGTCTTTCTTCCCGGTTGCCTGATCGTGATTCATAACCCGGATCACATCCTCCACGGACACATCGGCAATCATGGCGACACAAGCCTGACCGCACAGATACTCTGTCGGCTGCCGAATATACCGTATTTCTCTCACCCTTCATTCCCCCGTGTGAAATCCGATCATTCGATCAACAATATCTGAACAAAAGGACTGTTTCAAGCGCGCCTCCGTTGGACGATCTGCCTCCAAAGCCACTATACCACACCCTGCCTTTGTTTTCCACCCCATTGTTTTTCGGCAATTCGCGTCCAGTCTTCCCAAAGAACCCGATTCATACTATAATGGTAATATCCGAACAGAACTGCCGGCGGATCTTCCGCTGCGTACCAATCAATGATACATCAGATTCGAAGCTGCCAGGCAGCGGAAAGGATGAGAAAATAAGCGAACTGAACAGGCGGGAACTGACCCATGAAGAAACCGAGATGGTCGTCGGCGGCGTTTTCACCTACAATGGCGACGGAACCGTGACGGTGGATGGAAAGACACTGTCCTGCGATCAATTCCACACGAAGTTCATTGCGATGGCGGAGCGATATGGCTTTGCCACAGCCGTCAGCAAGCTTAGCGGCGCCACCGGATATAAGTGTCCAGAGATGGCCGACGACTACAACTGGGGCGGCAGCAAGAGCGATCGGACCAAAATGGAAACCGTCATGAAACGCTTCTGGCTGAATTGCTCCAAGTAAGTTGGGCTTGCGGGCAGCGCCGCGATTGACCGCACAGCGGTTTTCAGATCATATGGCCAATATCATCACCGGCATCCGAATCGTCTGCAGCGTCGCTTTGCTGGTTTTTCCTGTATTTTCTCCGGGATTCTATGCTCTGTATCTCCTTGCGGGAGCCAGCGACATGATCGATGGCGCAGTCGCGAGGAAAACGGGAACCGCCAGTGCGTTTGGATCGAAGCTGGACGCAGGGGCGGATTTTGTTCTGATCGTCGTATGTCTGATCAAGCTGATGCCGGTCCTCCACGCACCGGTCTGGCTGATCATCTGGGTCATCGGGATTGCCGTGATCAAGGCGGTCAATCTGGCTTCCGGGTATGCAGCGCGAAAGGAAATCGTTGTCTTGCACACGGCCGCGAACAAGGTGACCGGCCTGCTGCTGTTTGTTCTTCCGCTGACACTGACATTCATTGACCTGAAATACAGCGGAGCGGTCGTCAGCACACTGGCAACATTCGCGGCGATCCAGGAAGGGCACCTGATCAGAATGGGGACGGAATAACGGCTCTGTCATACTGCTGAGCGTGACAGTTGTTCATGATCACCCGGGCGGCGAGAGATTGCCAACCTTTTCTCATGGAAAACCCGCTCACGAACTCTGTCCCCGGTTTGTTGACACCGCTTTCCGGCGGCCAAATTCCGGCAGAAGAAAAACCCCTGCAAACGCAGTGTTTGCAAGGGTTCTCATGTGGTACGCCCGGCAGGATTCGAACCTGTGACCTTCAGAGTCGGAGTCTGACACTCTATCCATCTGAGCTACGAGCGCCCGGCCCGTACAAAATAGCACAATCATCCCGAATTGTCAATAGTCCGGCGTTCAAACAGCTGCGGCCCGCCGTAACCCGTGTAACGATGTCGCCGGGGCATTGCATTTTTGCCGGGAAGACAGTATAATACGGACGAATACTGACAAGGAGGCTGTTGGTGTGAAACGCACGATGTATCAGCTGATTGCCCTGGTCCTGACGCTTTGCCTTGCGGCGCCCCTGTTTGCCGCGGCCGAGGAGGAGGATGGGGAGTTTTCCCTCACGGATCTGCTCATCACGGAAGAAATCATGCTGGACGACGACTTCTGGGACGAGGACGAGGATGAGGACAACGATCCCCAGTCGGAAGACGGCGAGGAGGAGTACTACATCGGCGACGGCCTGGCCGCCGTCGAGGAGGACCTGGACCAGCTGGTGAGCGACGGCGCGCTGGATCCCTCCGACCTGAACGTCAATCCGAACCTGCCGGATTATGTGATCAATATCCTGCTCATCGGCGTGGACATGCACGAGACGGACATCAAGTCCACCGGCGGCCTGCTCCACAACGACACCAACATCATCCTGTCCATCGACACCCGGGACGGCTCCATCAAGCTGACCAGCATTGCCCGGGACCTGTACGTCTCCATCCCAGGGTACAACGGAAAGCAGCGCATCAACGTGGCCTACGCCCTGGGCACCCGCGACATGCGGGAGAACGGCGGCGCCATCGCCACCATGCGCACCATCAACACCCTGTTTGAGCTCAACATCACCCAGTACGTGGTCATCAACTTCTACGGCCTGGCCTCCATCATCGAGCACATCGGCGGCATCGACGTGGACGTGGTGAAGGGCGAAGCCTATGCCATCAACAATTACCTGAAGGAAAAGGGCAGCCGCATGACTTACGACACCAAGGGCAACGCGAACCGCGAGCCTCTGGAGGTCCGCAAGGAACTGAAGTCCGACGAGAAGTACGTTCTGCACATGGACGGCATTCAGGCGCTGATGTACGCCCGGCTGCGCTCCGGCATGAAGAACAACACCGGCGACCTGGCCCGGACCGCCCGCCAGCGGCATCTGCTGGAGCTCCTGCTGAAGAAGGTCCTCAACAATGTCAGCACCGGCTCTTCCGGCGACCGGATCAAGTACCTCTCCGACCTCATCACCTTTTCCTACGAATATGCCAAGACCAACATCGACGGAAGAACCATGCTTCAGCTGGCCGAGAGCGTCCTGCAGGGCAACATCATCGCCCGGGCCAAGGAAGGCGGGGAGATCATCGAGAACCACCGCATCCCCCTGGACAAGCAGTACGGCTACAAGGATGTGGGCGGCGCCAGTGTGATCTCCATGAGCAACCGGCAGATGCAGAACGCCGTTGAGTCCATCCACTATTTCATCTACGACGCCTACTATCCGGCAAAATGAGTTTGTCTCTCCCATGCGCCTCCTCCGCGAGGCGCTTTTCGCTTGCACGGAAAAACGCGCCGCACAGGCAGCGCGCATGGGATTCAGATGTTGAACAGCAGTTCCGCGTAGGTGGGGAACGGCCAGTCCTTGCTGTCCATGATGGTTTCCAGTTCGTCGGCGGCGGCCCGGAGATCCTCCATGGCCGGCAGGACGGTGTCCCGCATGTACCTGGCCTTGACGAGGGCGCTGGCCGCCTGGGGAATGCTGATGATGGCGCTGTTGAGGCTGTCGATGCCGTCCGAGAGGCGGCTGGCGCCGAGGCTCATGCGGGCCAGGAGCTTTTCCTGCGGCAGGGTGGAGAACACCGGGGAGTAGTCCTTGACGGCCTTGGCGTTCCGGGCCAGGTCTCCCGCCGCCTTCAGCACCGCCGGCAGGATCTCCCGGCGGGCCATGGCCAGCATGGTCTCCGCCTCGATGCCCGTCTCCTTGCAGTAGGATTCCAGCTGGATCTCGTAGCGGGCTTTGAGTTCCGCCTCGCTGAGCACTTTGTGGCGTTCAAACAGCGCGACGTTCCGCGGGTCGATCAGGCAGGGGATGGCATCCACGGCGGTGGGCAGGTTCAGCAGCCCGCGCTGTTTGGCCTCCTGGATCCACGCGGCGGAATAGCCGTTGCCGTTGAAGATGATCCGCCGATGCGCCCGGATCTCCCGAACGATGAGTTCATGCAGGACGTTGCTGAAGTCCTCCGCGGTCTCCAGCTCGTCGGCGTATTGCCGGAGGGATTCCGCCACGGCGGTGTTGATCACCACGTTGCAGTCCGCGATGGAGGCCGACGCCCCCAGGGACCGGAACTCAAACTTGTTGCCCGTGAAGGCAAACGGCGAGGTGCGGTTGCGGTCGGTGTTGTCCTTCGGGAACTTCGGGAGAACATGGACCCCGATGGTCATCTCCTGCTGGCCGTGGCCCTCATAGGCCGCGCCGCTTTCGATGGCCTGCAGGATGCCGGTGAGTTCGTCCCCCAGGAACATGGAGACAATAGCCGGCGGCGCTTCGTTGCTGCCCAGCCGGTGGTCGTTCCCCGCGGAAGCCACCGACACCCGCAGCAGGTCCTGGTGCTCGTCCACCGCCTTGATGACGGCGCAAAGGAACAGCAGGAACTGGGCGCTGTCGTAGGGGGAATCGCCGGGTTCCAGCAGGTTGTCGCCGTTGGCGGTCATGGACCAGTTGTTGTGCTTGCCGGAGCCGTTGACCCCCGCGAAGGGCTTTTCGGCCAGCAGGCACACCAGACCGTGGCGGTCCGCGATCTTCTTCATCATCTCCATGGTCAGCTGGTTGTGGTCCGCCGCCAGGTTGACGATGGTGTAGACCGGCGCCATCTCGTGCTGGGCCGGAGCCACCTCGTTGTGCTCCGTTTTCGCCAGGATCCCCAGCTTCCACAGTTCCTCGTCCAGCTCGGTCATGAAGGCCTGCACCCGGGGTTTGATGGCGCCGTAGTAGTGGTCGTCCAGCTCCTGCCCCTTGGGGGGCTTCGCGCCGAAGAGGGTCCGGCCGGTGAAGATCAGGTCCTTGCGCCGCATCCAGGCCTTCTTGTCCACCAGAAAGTACTCCTGCTCCGGACCCACGGTGGGGATCACCCGGCGGACTTCCCGGCCAAAGAGCTTCAGCACCCGGACCGCCTGCCGCGACAGGGCTTCCATGGAGCGGAGCAGCGGGGTTTTCTTGTCCAGGGCTTCGCTGCCGTAGGAGCAGAAGGCGGTGGGGATGCACAGCACGCCGTCCTTGATGAAGGCGTAGCTGGTGGGGTCCCAGGCGGTGTATCCCCGGGCCTCGAAGGTGGAGCGCAGGCCGCCGGAGGGGAAGGACGAGGCGTCCGGCTCCCCCCGCACCAATTCCTTCCCGCTGAAGGACTCGATGACGCGGCCCCCCTCCACCGGGGTGATGAAGGCGTCGTGCTTCTCCGCGGTGATGCCGGACAGCGGCTGGAACCAGTGGGTGTAATGGGTGACGCCCTTGCCGATGGCCCACTCCTTCATGGCGTGCGCCACGGCGCCGGCGATGGCGGGATCCAGGTGCCTGCCGTCGTCGATGGTCTTCTTCAGCGCCTTGTAGATGTCCCTGGGGAGATGCTGCTGCATCACGGCGTCATTGAATACGTTGCTGCCAAACAGGGCTTCCATGTTCTCCATCGGGCATCCCCTCCGTCGCCGTTCTCTGGGTATCGTGCACGCAGGCATTATAAAGTTCGGTCTCCGGCTTGTCAAGCTTATTCGTCGTCCTGCACAAGGCCCTTCGATACCAGGTAATCCTGCTGGAAATCCATGAAATCGTCCACCAGGGAGGCCATCTTCACCGCCGCCTCCGGGGAAAGGTCGTTGGCCTCCGCCAGGGTCTCGACGATGTACTCAAAAGCGTCGTCTTCCTCGTAGTACGAGTCCCCCGCGTTGCCCTCCTCGTCCAGGACGCCGGTCTCGTGCATGAAGGCCAGATCCGCGTCGATGGCCTGGGCGATCAGGCTGTCGATCATCTCCGACAGCGACGCGTGCTCCCGCCGGTTGATCCGGGTCAGGATGAAGCGCAGGGCTTCCTCTTTGTCATAGCCGTTCATCGGGAAACCTCCTTCAGCCCAGCTGCTTCACAGCCTGCTCAAACTGTTTCAGGGTATCGCGGAAGACGCCCATGGCCTTCCGGACGGGTTCCGGCGAGGACATATCCACACCGGCCAGCTTCAGGGCCTCGATGGGCGGCACCGAGGAGCCGGCGGAGAGGAACTTCCGGACGTCCGCCACCGCCGCCTCCCCCTCGTTCAGGATGCGCTCCGACAGGGTGATGGCGGCGCACAGGCCCGTGGCGTACACGTACACGTAGTAGGCGCGGTAGAAGTGCGGGATGCGCATCCACTCGTTGGCGATCCACTCGTCCACCGCGCAGCTCTCGCCGTAGTAGGTCTGGTTCAGCTTGTAGTACGCGTCGGACAGGGCCTCCCGGGTCAGGGGCTCGCCCCGCTCCGCCATGCCGTGGGCGATGAGTTCAAACTCGGCAAACATGGTCTGGCGGAAGCAGGTGGTGCGGAACTGCTCCAGAAAGTGGTTCAGCAGATAGGCCTGGGCCTTGGGCTCCGGGAACTCCTTCAGCAGGTGCCGGAGCATGACGGCCTCGTTGCAGGTGGAGGCCACTTCCGCCACAAACAGACTGTAGTCCGCTTTTGCCAGGGGCTGGCTGGTGTTGGAGTAGAAGGAGTGCATGCTGTGACCCAGCTCATGGGCGATGGTGAAGGCGCTGTCCAAGTTGTCGTTGTGGTTCAGCAGCACGTACGGATGCACGTGCCGCAGGTCACCGGAAGAGAAGGCGCCGCTGGACTTGCCCACCGCCGGATACACGTCGATCCAGCCGCCGTCCCGGGCTTCCCGCAGCTTGGCCAGGTAGTCCTCCCCCATGGGCTTCAGGCCGGCCAACACCAGGTCGAAGGCTTTCCCGTACGGCATTTCCATGGTGTAGTCCGGGATCAGGGGGCAGTACAGGTCGTACATGTGGAGCTCGTCCACGCCCAGCAGCTGCTTCCGGAGTTTCAGGTAATCCTGGAGGACGGGCAGGGACTCGTGGATCACCGCGATCAGGTTCTCATAGACGCTGCGGGGGATCTCCAGCGGGTCCATGGCCGCCGCCAGGGCGTCGGGATACCGGCGCGCCGCCGCCGTGGCGCAGTCCTTTTTGACGCTGGCGCCGTAGATGGCGGCGAAAGTGGTGCCGAAAGCGCCGTAGCCGTTCATGATCTTCTCAAAGGACTGCCGGCGCAGACTCCGGTCTGTCGACTCCCGGAAGGGGCCCCAGGTGCCGTCCGTCAGGGGGGCCTTCGTGCCGTCCGGCAGCTCCATGTCCTCGAAGTGCAGATCCACGGAGGTCATGGTGCTGTAAATGTTGTCAGGCGCGCCCAGCACCTCGCCCAGGGAGGCCAGCAGCCGCTCCTGCTCCTTGGGCAGGGTGTGGGGCTTCTGCCGGATCAGGCGGCGCACAAACTCGCTGTAATCCGCCATGGCCGGGTCCTCCCGGATCGCTTCCAGCTCAGCCACGTCCAGGGCCAGCAGTTCGGGCTCCATGAAGGACGCGGCCGCCTGGGCCTGGGTCATCAGCATCATGACCCGGCCGAACATGGCCTGGGCCTTGGGGTCGCCGTTGTCCGCCTCCCGGCTGAGGAAGGCGTAGTCCAGCACCGGCATCAGCCGGTCCTCCATCTCAAAGAAGGTGCGGATCACGCCCCGGGGGTCCTCCGCCACATGGCCGTCCAGGGCGGAAAAGGTCCGGATGTCCTCCTCACAGGCGTGATACGCGGCCTCCCAGGCTTCCGGGGTCGCAAAGATGTGGGTCAGGTCCCAGCGGTACTTCGGGTCGATTTCATCGCGGCGGGGCAGATTGGCCATGCCATTCATCCTTTCTTTTCATAGGTGATGGGGCGGACAGCCGTGGGGGCTGACGCGCCGTTGGGGGTAAAAGTGAGTTGGTTTTCCGTGAGTTGAACCGTGCCGGTAGAGCCCTGGACCGTCTTCCGGTTCAGGATGAGTGGGACCAGCTTTGCGCTGAGTTCGGGCCCGCCGCCCCGGGTCAGGCTGTCCTTCCAGAGCACGAAATGGCAGTTCCGCTCCGTGCAGCCGAACCCCTTGCTGTTCTCCGCGATCTTTCCCTTCCCGCACACGGGGCAGGTGCAGTCCGGCAGGACCGTCCGGGGCGCGGCGCTCCGCTTTCCCGTTTTTCTCTTCTCGTCCGGCGGGAAGGTAACCCCCGGCCCCTTTTCCCGGGCATATTCCACCAGGAAGGCCGATAGCCGGCGGATGCCCTCCATGAAGCGGGCGGGGTCCTGCTCGCCCCGGGCGATCTTGTCCAGAGCCAGTTCCCAGCGGCCTGTGGTTTCGGCCGAGGTCAGGTCCTCCGGCATCACCTCGATGAGGCGGACCCCCTTGTCGGTCGCCAGCAGCTGTTTCCTGTTCCGGGCGGCGTAGCCCACCTGGATGAGGCGCTCGATGATGGCCGCCCGGGTGGCGGGCGTCCCGATGCCGCTGCCCTTCATCTGGCGGACGATCTCCTGGTCGTCGGATTCCCGGCCGGCGTTCTCCATGGCCGCCAGCAGCGAGGCGTCCGTCATCTGGGCGGGCGGGCGGGTGGTGTCCTCGCGGATCGCCGTCTTCTCCACCCGGCGGGCGTCGCCCTCCTTCAGGGGCGGGAGCAGCACTTCCTCCTCCTCGTCTGCGGCCTTTTTCTTCTGATTCGCGACAGGTTTCTCCGTCGGGGGAACCGCCCGCCAGCCCTCTGACACCACCGTTTTGCCCCGGGTGCGGAAGGTGTCCTCCCCCACGGCGGTAATGACCGTGGTGGCGTCATAGACGTGAACCGGATGGAACGCCGCCAGCAGCCGCCTGGCCACCAGGTCGTACAGCGCGCGCTCGTCCGGGGTGAGCTTTGCCGGGTCCACCGGGTGGGCGGTGGGGATCAGGGCGTGGTGGTCCGTGACCTTGGAGGCGTCGAAGGTCCTGGGCGTCACCGGCAGTTTGCCTCCCGGCAAGGCGCCGGCCACGTAGGGCTGATAAGCCTGCGGAAGCAGCCGCAGGGTCTCCGCCGTTTTTCCGATCATGTCCGGCGGCAGATACCGGCTGTCCGTCCGTGGATAGGTCAGGGCCTTGTGGGTTTCATAGAGGGATTGGGCCAGCTTCAGGGTCTTATCCGCCGTGAAGCCCAGAAGACTGTTGGCGTCCCGCTGCAGGCTGGTCAGGTCGTAGAGCTGCGGGGGCTGCTGAGTTTTCCGGGCAGTGACGGCGCTGGCGACCCTGGCCGGCTGACCCTTCACCCGGGCCGCGACGGCCTCCGCTTCCCCCCGGTCCTTCAGCCGGTTGTCCGGACTGCGCTTCGGGGAAAACCACATGCCCTCGTAGTCGCCGAAGCTGGCGGTCAGCACCGCGAAGGGCTCGGGCTTGAAGGCCTCGATCTCCTTCCGGCGCTTCACCAGCAGCGCCAGCGTCGGGGTCTGCACCCGGCCCACGGACAGCAGCACGTCGTAGCGCAGCGTGAAGGCCCTGCTGGCGTTCATGCCTACCAGCCAGTCCGCCTCGCTCCGGCAGCGGGCCGAGCGGAAAAGCCTGTCGTACTGCACCCCGGGCCTGACCGTCCGGAAGCCCTCCCGGATGGCCTCGTCCGTCATGGAGTTGATCCACAGGCGCTCCACCGGCTTCCTGCACCCGGCCATCATGTAGATATACCGGAAGATCAGTTCGCCCTCCCGTCCGGCGTCCGTGGCGCAGATGACTTTCGCCGTCTCCCGGGCGTTGATCAGGGTTTTGACGATTTTGTACTGGCTCCGGGTGGCGGGGATGACTTTCAGGGGAATATCCTCCGGCAGGATGGGCAGGCTGTCGAAGCTCCACTTCTTGTACCGCTCGTCCATCTCGTCCGGCTCCTGCAGGGTGACCAGGTGGCCCACAGCCCAGGTCACGGTGTAGGTCTCCCCCATCAGGCAGCCCTCACCCCGGTCCCGACAGCCGAGGATCCGGGCGATGTCCCTGCCGACGCTGGGCTTCTCCGCCACCACGACGATCCGGCCCGCTTCCTGTCCGTCCACCTTCTCACCCCTTTGCCGTTTGATCCGCCTCGATCCCTCCCTGTGCGGTCTCCGTGCGGAGGGATCATTTTCGCCAACAGCTTACCACAGATTGCCGGTGAGCGCAATCCGTTCCGGCGCGGCGGCATGCCGATTTTTCGGTTCTTCCCGTGCAAAAGGCTGCCCCTCAGCGAGGCAGCCCGGTCGAACGATCCGCGGGTGACGCGTCTCAGTCCTTTTTCTTGTCCTTCTTCTTGTCCTTCTCCTTCAGGCCCGCCATCAGGACGTCCGGCACGGACTCCATCTTGTCGTCCAGCTGGCCCACCTGCTTCAGTACCTTCCTGGCGTCGTCGGCCGCCGCTTCGGCCCGGTCCGCGGCCTGGCCGAGGGCATAGGTCTGCAGCGCGCTGAGCCAGGAGGCGAAGAGGCCGCCCACCAGGATGGCCAGGCCAACCCAGAAGTTCTTCTCCGTCTCGCTCTCGCCGAACCAGTACACGCAAGCGAACGTGACGGCCGCAATGCAGCTCAGGATGAACAGGACGATCGCGATGACCTTCAGCTTTTGTCCGCTGTGTTTGAACATATCCGTTTCCTCCAATACTGTCTGATTTGCCTGTCTTGAAGGATTATACCAAATCTCGCCCCCGCTGTCCATACATTTCGCGGTTTTTGTGCAATTTTCCGCCGGCGCCCGCGCGGCCCGCGGTTCTCCGCACAAAAACCGCTTGCACGATCATAGATATTGTGATATTATAATCTCGATTTCATTTTTAGGAGTGATCGGTTTTGAATGAATATCTGATCGCAACCTCCTCGACATCCGACCTGCCCCGCACCTATCTGGACGCCCACGGGATCCCCTTCATCTCCTACAGTTTCACCATGGACGGCGAGCCCAGGACCGACGACTGCAGGGAGGAGACCCGGGCGGAGATCTATCGGAAAATGCGCCAGGGATCGCTGCTGAAGACCTCCATGATCCCCGAGAACGCGTACATCTCGTTTTTCGGGAGCCTGCTGGAGACCGGAAAAGACGTGGTCTACCTGGACATGTCGGAGAAGATGAGCGCTTCCTACGCCAACGCCGCCGCGGCCGCGGAAAAGGTCCGCCGGCGCTTCCCCGGGCAGCGGTTCACGGTGGTGGACACCCGCTGCATCTCCGGCGGCCTGGGCCTGCTGGTCAGGAACCTGGTCCGCATGAAGGAGAGCGGCGCGTCCCTGGACGAGGTGATCGACTGGGCTGAGGCGAACAAGCTGAAGATCGCCCACCGCTTCACCGTGGACAACCTGAAGTACCTCAAGGCCGGCGGCCGGGTCTCCAACGCCAGCGCCCTGGTGGGGACCCTGCTGTCCATCAAGCCGGTGCTGTATGTCCCGGACGCCGGCACCCTGGACGTGGCGCAGAAGGTCCGGGGCCGGAAGTCCGCCCTGAACGCCATCGTCAGCGCCGTGCTGAAGGACCTGTCAAAGATCGACGCCGCCGGCGCGGAGTTCAGCATCCTCAACGCGGACTGTCTGGAGGACGCGGAGTTCGTCCGGGATGAGATCCGCAAAGCCCATCCCGAAGTGGGCGAGATCACCATCACCAGCCTGGGCGTGGTCATCGGCGCCCACTGCGGCCCCGGCCTGCTGACCATCTTCTATCTCTGCGGCGGCCGCGTTCCCCAGTGAACGGCCCTGCGCCCCGGCACGAAAAAAGCCTTGACAAAAAGGAGAAATCCGGTATAATCGCTTCCATCAGGGCAATGAGGAGACGATTCGGCCCGCGCCGCTGATGTCAGAGAGCTTCCGGTTGGTGCAAGGAAGTCATCATGCGGGCCGAAGT
>JBGVCH010000023.1:0-14458 GCA_045226335.1 Christensenellales bacterium
CGCCGGTAGCTGTAACGCTTTCAGGCGATCCGGTGATCCGGATCGTGCCGCTCATGTTCTCAAAGTAGCCGCCGCCGATGCCTGCGCCGTGGTATCCGCCCTTGGCGGTCACGGTGCCGCCGCTGATGTTGATGCCGCCGCCGCTTTCCCATTTGCGCATGTTGCCGCCGTGCTCGCCGGCGCCGATGCCTGCGCCGCCTTCGCCGCCGGTCGCCGTGACCGTGCCGCCGCAGATGAAGATGCCGAGCGTGCCCTCCTCATCGCCGCCGCCGATGCCCGCGCCGTGCTTTTCGCTGCTGGCCGTGATCGTGCCGCCGTAGATGTAGGTGTGCGCGCCGGGCTGCTCGTCGCCGCCACCGATGCCCGCGCCGTCGATGCCGCCGGTGGCCGTGATGGTTCCGGCGTAGATTGTGATGGAGGTGGTTCCGTCGGGGTCCTTGCCGCCCTCGCCGCCGCCGATGCCCGCGCCGTGCTTGCCGCCGGTGGCGGTGACGGTGGCGCCGTGGATGGTGATGTTGCCGTTGGCCTCGTCGTCATTGCCGCCGATGCCCGCGGCCTTCTCTTTGCCGGTGGCCACGATGGTGCCGCTGCCGAAGATGTTCAGCGTGGCATACTGCCCGCTCTTGTTGTAGCCGCAGCCGAGGCCCTTCCTGCAGGTGAGGGTCGCGCCCTCAAGGACGATCAGGTTGACGGTGCAACCCTTTTTGACGAAGGCGTAATCCTCGATGGTCATGTCTGCTTTCACGACATAATCGCCGCTCGTCAGCCCGTCCGCATAATCCTGCATCCGTTCAGAGGTTACGACCGTATAGTTATCGGTTGTCTTTTCCTCCTGCGACAGACTGCTTCCACTCCAGGAGTATTGGATATAGGTGACAGGATCGTTGAATCCCACGACTACATCCGCGCCGGGCATGATGAAGGTGGCGGTTACACCATCCCCCTGCTCAACGCCGGTGAGTTCCCTTCCGTCGCCCAGGATACACAGTCGTCCTATGTCAGCATTCTCATCTGCGATCGTGATCGTGACGGTATCGCCCTGGGGAACGACGGTCTTGTCCACCGTCAGCCTTCCTTCCGCCTCCGCGGCGATGGAGACGGTGAAAGGCGTGGCAATCTGTACCTCACCGTCCGCAAGGGCGATGACGTAGTCCGTGTTGTCCGCGTGGAAATACGCTCCGGGGTAGGTCGTGCCGTTCTTCGCGCCGTATCCGCTGGTGATGGTTCCCGTGCCGCCGGCGGTGGTGACGTACAGGCTCGCGCCCTCGGTCAGCGCGCCGGAGACCGCCATGGTCGGATGTTCCGCGCGCAGATAGATGTTGCTGCCGGAAACAGCGGTGTTATCGCTGACCACCGGCGCGCCGGACACGTTCATCGTGCCGTTGTTCAGGATGCCGCCGCCCTGCTGTCCCGCGGTGTTCTCGGTGACGCTGCCGCCTTTCAGGTTCAGCGTGCCGCTGTTGTAGATGCCGCCGCCGTGATACCCTGTGGCGGTGTTGTCAGTGATGGTGCCGCCGTTGACGGTCAGCGTGCCGCCGTTGTTGACGCCGCCGCCGCTGAGGGTGGCCGCGTTACCGGTGATACTGCCGCCGCTCAGGGTGAGCGTGCCGGTGTTGTAGATGCCGCCGGCGTCGCCCTGGCAGTTGCCGCCGGTGATCGTACCGCCGCCCGCGCTGTCGGTGATGGTCAGCGTGCCTTCGTTTTTGAGGACATAGCCTTCAGCGGCCGGGTCTCTGCCCGTCAGACTGCGGTCAACGGTATGGCCCTTCAGATCAATGACAATGTTCTTGCCGCTGGGGACGAGCAGGGCTGTGTCCGTGGCAGTACTGGCGAAGCAGTCGTCGCTCAGCGTGATCGTTGTTTTGCCTGAAGCACCTTCGATGGCCATCTGCAGCAGCTGCCAGCTGGAAACGTCGCCCTTCCAGTATGTCAGCGCGCCGCCGCCCAGCAGGCTGTTGTCAACGACCGTGCCCGCGAAGAACACGCGGTCGTAGCTGTGCATCGCGAAAGGCTGCGCCAGGGTCACCGTGCCGTTGTAGGAGGAGGCGGTGATGCTGACGGTGTCCTTCGTGGCGTCGGTATAGCCGAGAGAAATGGTGCTGCCGGTGCCGCCCGCGCCGTCTCCGATGCCCGCGCCGCCCTCGTCGCCGCCGGTGGCGGTAATGGTGCCGCCGCTGATGGTGATGGTGGCGTGACCGTACTCGCCGCCGCCGAGGCCCGCGCCTTTGTCATCGCCGGTGGCGGTGATGGTGCCGCCGTAGATGTTGATGGTGGTGCTGTCGGCATAGCTGCCGCTGGCGTCGCCGCCGCCGATGCCCGCGGAGCTGTCCGCGCCGGTGGCGGTGACGGTGCCGCCGTAAATGGTGATGGTGCCGCCGTCGCTGTTCCGGCCCGCGCCGATGCCCGCGCCGTTGTTCCTGCTGGAAGCGGTGACGGTGCCGCCGTAGATGGTAATATTGCCCGTGGCCTGGTTGCTGTTGCTGCCGATGCCGGCGCAGTTGTCGTAACCCGTGGCGTTGATGGTACCGCCGTGGATCACGATGTTGCCGTTGTCGTGACCGTCATAGCCGCCGAGGCCCGCGCCGCCGCCGGGGTGGGAGTCGATCTTGCCTGTGCCCTCGGTCTGGCCGTAGATGGTCAGGGTTTTGCCCGCCGGGACGTACAGACCCTTCACGTCCAGGGTGTACCCGTCGCCCAGGATCAGGTTCACGTCGCCGGTGATGGATTCGATGCGGCCGTTTTTGGTGACGTTGCTGTCCAGGATATACCAGCCGGAAGTCATATTGCCGTCGGACGGCACCGCCCTGGCATCCACGATCTTATCTTCGCAGACAACCGATGAGCCGTTCCAGCTGCGCTCAACATATGTTACAATTGCGCTGCCATTCGGGACAATCCTGGCCTCGCCGTTTGCCAGGGTAATAAAATGATTCGTGCTGTCCGCGTGGAAGTACTGGCTGGGATCCGCGGTGTCGTTGTACGTGCTGTAGCCGCTGGTGATGGTGTCCGCCTCATTGGCGCTGGTGACGTACAGGCTTGCGCCGGCGGTCAGCGCCCCGTTGACCGTCATCGCAGGATGAACGCTGCGCAGATAGATGTTTTTGCCGTTAGGACCTGTGTTGCCGCTGACGACCGGCGCGCCGGACACGTTCAGTGTGCCGTTGTTCAGCACGCCGCCGCCCTGGCCGCTCCCCTGGCCGCCCTGGGCCTGATTGCCCGTGATGGAGCCGCCGGAAAGGTTCATCGTGCCGCTGTTATACACGCCGCCGCCGTGCCAGCCGGTTGCGGTATTGCCGGTGATGCCGCCGCCGGTGATCGTCAGCGTACCGCTGTTGAGAATGCCGCCGCCGCTTGCGCCGGCCGTGTTGCCGGTGATCTTGCCGCCGCTCAGAGTCAGCGTGCCGGTGTTACAGATGCCGCCGCCGTCACCGGTGTTATTGCCGCCGGTGATCTTGCCGCCGCTGCCGCTGTCTGTGATCGTCAGCGTACCTTCGTTCAGGATGACATAGCCGTCTTCAACGGCAGCTGAATTTGCCAAACCGCGGTTCAGCATGTAACCGTTCAGATCGAGGGTCACGTTCTTTCCGAATGGGACAGTCAAAGCACTGTCGCCGGAAGCGGCAGTGTAATCCTGCGTCAGGGTGACAGTACCGCCAGTATTCAGGGCATTCTGCAGATCGGTCCAGCTGAAGTGAACAAAAGTCACATTGACGGTAACATCGGCTTGGACGTCTTCACAGGTATAAACGCCATTCACGATATCTGACAGTTCTATGGGATTGCCGTTGATCGACAGGGCCGACAACCGGTCCGCCGGTTCAAACGTCAGGGTGACATTGCTGCCAAGCATGACCTTTTGCCTGTCCGCCGTGACTGTGCCGTTCAGGGAATCGCTCGTGACGGTGACATCAAAGAGCGGACCGAAGTAGACTTCACCGTCCAGAATACCCAGGCCGTAGGTCCGGCCTTCGTATTCCTTGTGGCGATCGCTGGAAAAATGGGACAAGAAGCCGTCATCCATGCAGCGGTTCGTTTCCGTGACCCTGATGTAGGTCGCTTCTTTCGTCCACACGCCGACGCTGCCGGTGAAGCTGTCGCCGACATGGATATAGGCACCGCTGCCAAGGTATACGTTCTGCGTTTTTGAACCATCATCATCGTTGGAATACGTATTCCCGCTGACTGTCGCATTGCCGTTTACCGTAAATGCCGTGCTGTTGACCACAAATACACCCGCGCCGTTGCCCGCGGAAGTGTTTCCGGTGATCGTGCCGCCGTTCATGGTGAATTTTCCACCGTTGTTCAGATATACGCCGCCGCCTTGGCCGGTGGTGTTGCCTCCGGTGATCGTACCTTCGCCGGTCACCACAAGCGTACCTTTGACAACGATCACGCCGCCATCTGATGTCGGCGTGGTCAGCCCGCGGCTGAGGGTGCAGCCGTTCAGGTTCAGCGTGACCGTTACGTTTTTGGGCACGGTCAGTGCGCTGTCGCCCGCCCCGGCGATGATGTCCTGGGTCAGCGTGATCTCGCCGTCGGCATTGAACGCGGTCTGCAGCTCGGCCCAGGTCGTGATCTCGCCGTCGTTGTACGCAGCCTCAACCTGCGCGGGAGCCCCGGCTTCTGCCGATTCCTCGACTTCCGCGGACTCCTTGTCTTCGGAGAGACTCTCATCTTCTGCGAGCTCCCGGACTTCGGAGGATTCCTCGTCTTCGGGGGCTTCCGCATCTTCGGAGGATTCCTCGACTGCCATGATCTCCGGGAACACCACCGGGGCCGCCGCTACGGCCTCGCCCTTCGCGTCAAAGAGCGCCACGCGGATTATCCGCGCGAAGCTCTCCTCACTGGCGGTGATTGTGAAACGTTCACCGGCGGCGAGATCCTCCCACACCTTTTCGTGGGTCTCCTCATCTTCGACCTCCGCCTGCCAGCGGATCGTCACCAGCGCCGCGTTGCCCGTGACCTTGGCCAGGTATACAAGCGTATCGCCCTCGAAGACGCCGCCTTCGTTCTGAAGCACGGCGGCCACGCTGCCCGTGAAGGTCTCCGCGGGCGCTTCGACCGGCTTCTTCTCCGGCTCTTCCGCCGGGTCAGCCGCGGGTTCCGGGTCAGCCGGAGGGGGCGTCTCCTCCTCAGGCGCGTCCGGTACGACAACAGGCTTGTCCTCCTGCTGGACAGGCGTCTCTTCCTCGATGATCGGCAAGAGCTCTTCTTCCTCCGCAAAAGCGGAGACGCCGACGCAGCCCAGCATCATCGCGACGCTGAGCAAAAGGGTCAGGAATCGACGAATGCTTTTCTTCATGGCAAGGTTCCTTTCTTTCGATGAATCGGGATCCAATACTTATGTGAGTCCGTTCTCGCAAATCCTCTGATCCGCGGCCTTCGCGCCTGTTTTCGAAGGGCCTCCGCTCAGAGAAAGATATACACAATCATTTTACGGAAACGCTGAACAATGCAGCGATATCCTCTTAATCCTGTCCCTGAGCAGTTTTTTCTGACTTCACAGTCGATTTCGAGCTAAAATCCTTCAAATTCTCCGCTCAGAGTCTACTATCCCATCCTTTCTGGCCCCTCTTAAGGGCCAAAGAGGCAGGAATCACCCAAAGCAAACAGAGCGGAACTCGTCAGTTCTGCCTCCCCGTATGCACATGACCAGGTTCGCACAGCCAAACAGCATGTGGAACCGATTCATGTTCTTGGCAGTTCCCCGATACGCTGTCTTGCAGTATCCGAATTGCCGCTTGACAATCAGGAACACGTGCTCGACCTTACATCTGACCGATGCCTTCCGGTGTTCGATCTCGCGCTCCCAGTCAATCCCCTGGTAGTCCTTGGACACATTCAGTCTGGAAGGCTTCCGGCAGATCCGAAACTTGACTTTGGAAAAGCGCTTGTCATCCCGAATTTCGGGACGTTTCTCGACGCCGATGTATCCGGAATCGCCGTAGCAGACCTCATCATCTTCCCGCAGCAGCCTTGACGTCTCTGCGATATCATGGACATTGGCCGCCGTACCAGCGATTGTGTGAACATACCCTGTTCCACAATCCACGCCGGCATGCACCTTCATACCATGATACCACTGGTTGCCTTTCTTGGTCTGGTGCATTTCCGGATCGCGCTTGCCTTCCTTGTTCTTGGTGGAAGGTGTGGAGTGGATAATGGTCGCATCCACAATGGTGCCGCCCCGCATCATCAGCCCCGCTTGCTCCAGTCGTTCCTTGATGTCATTAAAGATGGCCTCTCCGAGATTGTGCTTCTCCAGCAGATGGCGAAACTTCAGCAGGGTCGTCGCATCCGGAACCTGTTCCTCCATGAAGTTGATTCCTACGAAATCCCGCATGGCGTAGTTGTCGTAGATCGCATCCTCCAGGCCTTCATCAGAAAGATTGAACCAGATCTGAAGCAGGTACATCCGGAGCATTATCTCGATCCCGCGCGGCGGACGGCCACGCTTCCCGGCGGGATAATACGGCAGAATCATGCTGACCCAGGCAGCCCATGGAATGACCTTGTTCATCTCCCGAAGGAACTTTTCCTTCTGAGTGACACGCTTCCGTCCGCTGTACTCCATGTCGCTGAAGGTCATCTGATTCATGAACTCAACCCCTGCTTTTTACTCGCTTCTCAGCACTTCCATTATACCATATTGGGGGTTGAATTACTACTGGATTCCTCGACTAAATCAGCGTTTCCATAAGTTTTGATCCAAAGAACATACCATATCTGAAAGATTACCTCGACAGATACGGGATTCCTTATGTGTTACCGCCGCCCGGAAATGTCAGAAAACAGACGGGATAATCTGACGGAACGCCGGGCGGTTTTGTCGTAATCGCCGGGATATAATGACGCTGCAAGCCGGTGCAAAATGACGGGGGATGTGATATAAAGAGCGGGGGTGGAAAAGCAGAGCCCCTGGGAAAACCGTTTCGCGATAAATCCCGGGGGTTCGGGGGCAGGCCCCCGGCGTAAGAATCATCTGCGAGGAAAAAGGAAGCAGACGACCCCGTTTCTCTGCCGTGCGTGCCGCAAACGCGCACAACCAGGGTGACTGCTTCCTCTTTGACCTCACGTCATGGTCATGATCATCATATCACAGTATCCTACCTCACCAGCCGATGCAATACAGTAAGCATGCCTTGCCTGCTAATGTGCTATTCGGTATTTTGACCACATTTGACAGTTTCGACGTTTGCGAGCACAACCGCAATCCTTGCCCACGGGCACAGAAAAAACCCCCGCAAACGCAGTGCCTGCAAGGGTTCTCAGGGCGTGGAGCATACCGGATTCGAACCGGTGACCTCTTCAATGCGAATGGCGCGAGGTGCAGAATCATACCAGAATCTCCCCAGCCCCTACGTCTTATTGCAAACACCTTCCGTGTGCATTCCGATATAGGCGCTCGCGTCACTTCCGCGGAATGGCCGCCACCACCACCTCCTCTGAGCCGTCTCTCCGGTTAACCATGTAGACAATGTCCTTCTTCGTCACCTGTATGGCCGCGATATATCCGTTCACCACCGGAAGCGTCACCGTAAACCGGAAGGCATTGTCCACGCACGCCTGTCTGAGGTCATAGCACCGAAGCATGTATATGCCGTTCTCTCCGTTCACGCCATAGTAGAGGAGGTCCTCATCGTCATCCATGAACAGCAAGATGGCTTCGATTTCCTCCTCCGTCTCAAGGATCAGGATGTCCTCCCCACCGGCCAAATCCCTGCGGCGGATCTCGGACCCCGTCTCCGTGGTAAGGGCGTAGTACATCAGGTGGCTGTCCGGTACCCTGACGCTGATCCTACCCTTGTCCTCGAAGTATTCCGCTTGTTGTACGCTGCCGCTGATCCCATAGAAAAGGTTTCTCTGTTCTCCGATCCCCACGTACAAATACTCCGGCAAGGGATAGCCCACCGCGTCCTGCGTGGTCTCCGTCAGGGGCTCCACCTCGTCCCGGTCCGGGCTGTAATACCAGGCTTGGTCATCCTTTTTCATGAACAGGACATCCCCGCTGGCCGCCATCAGGATCAGATCATCCTGCGTGAGGAATTCTGCTACAGGGGCGGGCAAATCCCGGTATGAGCCGTCCACAGGATCGAAGAGGATGTAGGAAATCTTCGTGGGATAGTTGGTGAAATTGGCCTGCGTCAGTCTGAGCAGGAGATTCCCCTGGTATACCCCTTCAAAGCCAGCGATGCCCGTAGTAAAGGATATCCGCGAGACAGACCCCTCCCGGCATCTGTACAATTCGGTGTAATCTCCAAGCAAGTTGAAACACTGCTTGCAGTAGTACACAGACCCGCCGTAGGCCATCAGCCAGTAATCGCCCTCGCTGGACACGGAGACCGTCCGGGTTATCTCCACCACGCTGCTGTTCTCGGGAATACAGGCCGTCATGACGAACAGCATGCAAACAAGCATCAACGGCACCAGGCCACGTCTCACCATCCTGATCCCTGCTTTCTCTCCTATTCTCTACTCCTAAATCTATATTTCAACAAGCTTCTGTCGGTATTGTTCCCCTTCCGTGAAATGCACTGATCCATCACGCATTTCAGAGGGGACTTACCTCTTTACAAGACTTTTGAAAAAGAATTCTTCCGCATCCATCACATCGGTGATGCTCAGAAACGCCGATACAGTGTCTTCCGTGACCTGAAAGAAGGAAGAGATGGGGATGATCTCACCGTTCATACTCGATAGGCCCATATCTTCCAGTTCGTCGCCAATTTGATGCGCGGTTTCAAGCTGTCCGTTGATAAAGATTTGTAAAATGAACGCAGAATGATCGAAACCAGCCACAGAGCACACATGAGTTTCCGGGTTTGAAAGGGAGATCTGCTTTGCGATCTCTGTGATGCTCTCCATTGAAAACATCGGGTGTGAATACTTCATCAAGCGTCCTTTTTGTTCAACCTTGATTTTTGTTGACAGCACACGAAAGCGTTCTTTTGCAGGGCTATACAGTTTCTCCTTTTCTTCCTCCGTCGGTTCTCGGCCCATCAAGGCCCGAAAGATCACTGTCGCCTGCCGGTATGCAGCATCAAATGTCAGTGAATCCTGATTGCCGATGTTGAATTCTTTACCAATCTGGTCAACGATATCTTTTGACTCCGTACGTTCACAATCCAGGTACAGATACCCGTACGAATTCATAAAACGCTGCTCCTTCCCCGAATCAGATCCCATTTCATACGTTTTGCCGTCCTCCCCCATTATCTCACAAAACCACTGTGAAAGCAATCCGGATATCTGCGAGCCGCTTCCGTCGCCGGAAAATGAAAGAAGTCCTGCCTATGCAAGACTTCCTTCCCGGCGTGGAGCATACCGGATTCGAACCGGTGACCTCTACAATGCGAATGTAGCGCGCTACCAACTGTGCTAATGCCCCATATATGTCAAGCGGATCGCTCCGCCCGACTATCATATACCAAATCGCGGGAAAAAGCAAGAGCGAATTTTGGTTTTTGCCATAAGCCGGCGCGGCGCATTTCCCCTTGACAAACCCGTTCGCCGGCCTATAATAGGACCCGACAAGTGCATCCACCGCTGGGGGTGCGGCGATCGCCGCTGAGAGGGCTACGGCCCGACCCTTGGAACCTGTGTAGATCATCCTACCGTAGGGAAGCGGAACCGTTCGCCTGCTGTCGTGAGCAGAGCGTGACGATGCTTCCCGCGCATAGCGCGGGTTTTGTATTGCGGGGAGCCCGATCATATCAAGGAGGTCATGCCCATGTTTTCTCTCATTCCCGCCGCTCTGGCGGAAAGCACGCTGGAAGCCTCGCTGGAAAGCTCCGTGAAAACCGTCGCGAAGGCGGACCCCACCTGGCTGCAGTCCGCGGTGGAAAAGTTCGCGAAGACCCCGTGGACCGTATGGATCGCGGTGGCGGCCATCGCGGCGCTTGGCGTCATCCTGTTCTCCTCGCGGAAACTCACGCAGAAGTGGACGTCCAAAATGCTGGCCTACGGCGCGCTGGCCATCGCCCTGTCCTTTGTGCTCAGCTGCATCCGGTTGTTCAAAATGCCCACCCACGGCAGCATAACGCCGGGCAGCATGCTGCCGCTGATGCTGTTCGCGGCAGTCTACGGCATCGTCCCGGGCTTGTTCGCGGGCTCGGTCTACGGCATCCTGCAATTTTTTCAGGATCCCTGGTTCTTCAGCACACCGGAATTCATCCTGGACTGGATCCTCGCCTTCGCGGCCCTCGGGCTGGCAGGCATCGCCAAGGACAAAAAAGAGACCTGGCTCTTCCCGGGCATTGTCGCTGCCGTCCTCGGTCGGGCTGTCTGCGCCATCGCGGCGGGCCTGCTCATTGTCGCGGACTACGCACCAGAAGAACTGGTCATCAACAACACGGTGATGGGCAGCAAGTTCATCTTCTCCGTGGTTTACAACGGGGTGTACCTCCTGCCCGAGATGGCCATCTGCCTACTCCTCGCGGCGCTGATCGGTCCCCGGCTGCTGCGGGAACTGAAACGGCAGAGATAAAACCTCACCCGTTCGGAAAGTGCCGCGGAGACAGCTGCTCAAAAGAAGGATCCGGCAGGCCAAGGCGCCTGCGCGGGTCCTTCTTTTCCGGTCCGGCCAGGCAAACGCGCCTTCAGCCATTGTCCTTTTCCGGAAAACGTGTTATCATGATGCTGAAAATACGCGCCAGCAAAGGAGCTGCCATGATCGATCTCTGCACCCTCGGCACCGGCGGCACCATGCCGCTGCACACCCGCGCGCTGGCCAGCCTCTACGTGAGGCTCGGCGCCCGGGCGCTTTTGGTGGACTGCGGGGAGGGCACCCAGATCGAGATCGGCCGGCTGGGCTGGGGATTCCTGCGGATCGGGGCGCTGCTGATCACCCACTATCACGCGGACCACTGCTCCGGCCTCCCGGGGCTGCTGCTGGCCCTGACGAAGGCCGGGCGCACCGAGCCCTTCCACATCTGGGGGCCGCCGGACCTGGCCCGGGTGGTGGCGGGTCTGCGGGTCATCGCGCCGGTGCTGACCTACGAAGTGGTGCTGCACGAGCTCCCAGCGGAGGGCGGGGCCTTCGAGGCCATCGGGCTGCACATCGACGCCTTCCCCCTGAACCACGGCATGCCCTGCCTGGGCTACCGGTTCGAGCTGAAGCGCCCGCCGCGCTTCCTCCCGGATCGCGCGGAGGCCCTGGGCATCCCCGTCCGCTGCTGGAATCTCCTGCAGCGCGGCGAGGCCGTGGACGAATGGCAGCCGGAGCAGGTGCTGGGCGAAAGCCGCCGGGGCATCGCCTTCCTCTACGCCACGGACACCCGGCCCACCCAGCGGATCGCCGAGGCGGGGCGGGACACGGACCTGATGATCCTGGAGGGCATGTACGGCGACGAGGCGGACCGGCCCAAAGCCCTGAAAAACAGCCACATGCTGTTCCGGGAGAGTGCGGCCCTGGCCAGGGAAGCCGGCACCCGCGCCCTGCTGCTGACGCACTTCTCCACCTCCATGGAGGAGCCCGGGCTGTACCTCCCCGCCGCGCAGGCCGTCTTCCCGGAGACCCGGTGCGCGGAAGACGGAATGACCCTCACCCTCCGCTACCCGGAAGCTTGAACGTTCCGAAGACCTAACCCGAAACGAAGGTGTCCTTATGCAATCAGATCCCGCCCTTGACCAGCCCCGATCCGGCGCATGGCAGCGCGTTGTGGCCGGGCTGAAGTGGTTCTTCGCGCCGGCGGACCGGAAGGAAATCGACGGCAACACCGCCACCGGCACCCTCAAGCTCATCGCCGTGGTCTGCATGTTCTGCGACCACGCGGGGAAGATGCTTTTCAGCAACTACGAAGGCATGACCAGCCTGCCCGCCATCCCGGAACTGCGGATCATCGGCCGCCTGGCCTTCCCCATCTACTGCTGGTGCATGGTGGTGGGCTTCAGCTACACGCGCAACACCCTGCGGTACATTCTGCGGGTGCTGGCGGTGGGCGTCGTCTCCCAGCCGCTGTACTGCATCGCCCTGGACCACAAGCTCACCCAGCCCAACATCATGCTGACCCTGGCCCTGGCGCTGCTGGGGCTGTGGTTCCTGCGGGACCGGAAGGCGCTGCCGGGGCTGTGGAAGCCGCTGGGGATCCTGCTGGCCGCGGGGGTGCTGGGGCTGGCGGTCCTGCTGGGCTGCGACTACGGCTGGAAGGGCGTGCTGCTGGTGTATCTGCTGTACTGCGCCCGCACCAGCCGGCCGGCCATCGCCGCGGTGATGATCGGCTTCTGCCTCTACTGGGGCACCACCTCCACCACGATCCAGACCGTCTTCGGGCTGAGCACCGCGGCGCTGCGGAACACCGCCACCGTCCCGGGCACACTCCTCTCCCCCTGGTTCAGGCTGCAGGCCATGGCTGTCAACGCCCTGCCCTTCATGCTGATCCGGATGAAGAACGTCCGGCTGCACCCCGCTATCGGCTACCTGCTCTACCCGCTGCACCTGGTCCTGCTGGAGATCCTCCGGCTGCTGCTGGTGTGATCTCTCCCGCAGGCTCCCCCAGCGACCGCATACCGAGGAGGAAACCATGATGAAAGCACTGTTTATCGGCGGCACCGGCACCATCAGCACGGCGATCGTGAAGCGCCTGTCGGAGGACCCGGGCTGGGAGGTCTGGCTGCTGAACCGCGGCAGCCGGCCGCAGGCGGTGCCCGAGGGGGTCCGCCAGATCATCGCGAACATTCACGACGAGGCCGCCGCGGCGAAAGCCCTGGAAGGCATGAGCTTCGACACGGTCTGCGAGTTCATCGGCTTCCATGTCTCCGACGTGGAGCGGGATTACCGCCTCTTCCGGGGCAAGACCCGCCAGTACATCTTCATCAGCTCGGCCTCCGCTTACCACAAGCCGGCGGCTAGCTATGTCATCACCGAGGGTACCGCCCTCGCCAACCCCCACTGGCAGTATTCCCGAGACAAGATCGCCAGCGAGGAATTCCTGATGCGGATGTACCGCGAGGAGGGCTTCCCGGTGACCATCGTGCGGCCCAGCCACACCTACGACGAGCGCACGATCCCCCTGGGCGTCCACGGGAAGAACGGCTTCTGGCAGGTCATTCGGCGGATGCTGGACGGCAAGCCGGTCATCATCCAGGGGGACGGCAGCTCCCTGTGGACCCTGACCTTCAACCGGGATTTCGCCGTCGGTTTCACCGGCCTGATGGGCAACCGCCACGCCATCGGCGAGGCCTTCCAGATCACCGGCGACGAGGTCCTCACCTGGGACCAGATCTACGCCACCGTCGCCGACGCCTTGGGGGTGGAGCTCCGGGCCGTCCACGTCTCCAGCGAATACCTGGCCGACGTGGGCCGCAAATACGGCTACGACCTGGAGGGCAGTCTTCTGGGAGACAAGGCGGTCTGCGCCGTGTTCGACAACGCCAAGCTCAAGCGCGCCGTGCCGGACATGCGCACCACGGTCCCCTTCCATCAGGGAGTGCGCATCGCCCTGCGCTACATCCTGTCCCACCCGGAGGAGTGCCAGAGGCCGGACCCCGAGTTTGACGCCTGGTGTGACCGGGTCATCGCGGCGCTGGAGGCGTCAAAAGAAAGCGTATAACAAAGGCCGCCGCGGAAACTGATCCGCGGCGGTTTTCGCATGGCTGCCGGTTACCCGTTGGCTTCTTCGGTCTCCTGGGTCTCCGCCGGCTTCACGCCCTCGATGGCGATGGTTCTGGCGGTCTTCTTGGCGACAGGCGCTTCCTTGGGAAGCCGCACGCTCAGCACGCCGTTCTCATAGCCTGCCGTGATGGCGTTCTGGTCCACACCCTCCAGGCTGAAGGACCGGGCCATGTGGCCGCTGCGGCGCTCGGTGTACAGGTAGCTGCCCTTCTCTTCCTTGCGCTCGGTGTTCACGTCCGCCTCGATGGTCAGGACGTCGTTCTCGGCCTTCAGGCTGATGTTCTCGGGCTTCACCCCGGGGAGCTCAGCCGTCAGCTGCCAGGCGTCGGGCGTGTCCTTCACGTCCACCCGGAAGGCTTCGGCCGGGCGGAAGTCCCCGAAGAAGGGGCGCAGGAAGTTTTCTGCGAAGGCAAAGGGATTGACGGCGTTTTCATTGCGGCGATAAGGCATGATGGTGTACATAATCGGTACCTCCTCTGACGTCCTCTCGGACGGTTCTGTTGTTTTGCAGCCCTCATCGGACTGTGACTGGAGTATAGCATATTGGTCAAAGATAGTCAAGCTTTTGGAAAGTCAAATTTGGTCAGGATTTTGCCTGATTTCTGCATTTTCTTTTGTTTTTCCGTTAATTCCTCCTTTTTCGCCGTTTTTCGTTGTTTTCTTTTGTTTCGGTGAAGCACACGAAAAAGGCCGCTGACCGCCCCGCAGGATGATCAGCAGCCCCACTCTGTGATCGGGTCCGTCATACTTATCTCACATAAGAATTACAAGTCAAGTAAGGGTATGCAACCGAAGGTCCGGGGCGATCGGAAAGCCCTGGCCGAGGCCCGCAGGCCTCGGAATCCC
>JBGVCH010000024.1:0-4108 GCA_045226335.1 Christensenellales bacterium
GACCGAGGAGGCGAAGTCTGAAGAGGTTGCTGCCCCCGAAGAGACTGAGGAAGCGAAGTCTGAAGAGACTGTCGCTCCCGAAGAGACTGAGGAAGCGAAGACTGAAGAGGTTACTGCCCCCGAGGAGACCGCAGAGGCACCCGTGGAAGAATCCGTGGAGGAACCCGAAGAATCCACGGTGAGCGCCGGTGAATCCGCTGAGGCAGAAGGACCGGAATTCTCGGTCATCAGCCTGCGGGACGGCAGCCTGTCCGTCATGGGTTACAACGGCACCGATCCCGCCGTGGTCATCCCCGCGGACATCGACGGGGCCGCCGTTAGCCAGATCGGGGCCTATGCCTTCCAGGGCCGTACGGACATCACCTCCGTCACCATCCCGGACACCGTCACCCGGATCGGGCCTTACGCCTTCGACGGCTGCACCGGCCTGACGAATGTCACCTCTCCGTCCTATTCCAGCACCCAGGGCGTTCATCTCCCGATTCACCTCGACGTGATCAGCATGTATGCCTTCCGGAACTGCAGCGGCCTCAGCGGCTCCGCGGCGATCCCCAAGAGCGTCACGGAGATCCAGACCGGCGCGTTCATGGGCTGCTCCAACCTCTGGTACCTGACGGTGGGCGGCGGCGTCAACAAGATCGGCAAGAGCGCCTTCGAGGGCTGCACGAGGCTGGGTGTGGCCAGCTTCCAGTGCACCAGCGGCAAGGTCATCGACCTGAAGGACGACGTCTTCAAGGACTGCCCGTACCTCTCGGTCAAGAACAGCTTCAACAACCAGCGCATCACGAATTACTGCAACAGGAATCACATCTACGTGATGCCAAACGGCAGCGCAAAGCCAACCGCTCCCGACACGCCTCCGGCCGAACCGGAGAAACCCGCCGAGGGAGAATTGGAAATTCCGTGATCCCCGCATTTCAAGCCGCCTTGACGGGCGGCTTTTTTGTGCCTGCCGGGTGATAATCCCTTGCGCAACCGGGCCTTCCCGGCTATAATGAATCCGCTGAACATCAACCCTGCCGGTCTGCGGCGGGGGAAAGAAAGAAGTGTGACAGACCGTGACCGTCAGAACCCGCTTTGCCCCCAGTCCCACGGGCTTCATGCACCTGGGCGGCGTGCGCACCGCGCTGTATGCCTACCTGTTTGCGAAGCAGAACAACGGCAAGTTCATCCTCCGCATCGAGGACACCGACCAGGAACGCTATGTGGAGGGCGCCGTCGACGTCATTTATGACACCCTGCGCGCCTGCGGGCTCAACTGGGACGAAGGCCCCGACGTGGGCGGCCCCGTGGGTCCCTATGTGCAGTCCGAGCGCAAGGACACCTACATGCCCTACGCGAAGCAGCTGGTGGAGAGCGGCCACGCGTACTACTGCTTCTGCTCCAAGGAGGAGATCGAGGACCGCCGGGCCGCGGTGGAAGCCGCCGGCGGCACCTGGAAATACGACAAGCACTGCCTGCACCTGACGAAGGAGCAGGTGGCGGAGAAGCTGGCCGCGGGCATCCCCTGGACGATCCGCATGAATGCCCCCACCGAGGGGGAGACCGGCTACCACGACACGGTCTTCGGCGACATGACCTTCCAGAACAGCGAGGCCATGGACGACATGGTGCTCATCAAGCAGGACGGCATGCCCACCTACAACTTCGCCAACGTCATCGACGACCACATGATGGGCATCACCCACGTGATGCGGGGCATGGAGTATCTCTCCTCCACACCGCGGTACAACTACCTGTACAACGCCCTGGGCTGGGAGATCCCCACCTACATTCATCTGCCCACCGTCATGCGGGACGCCACCCACAAGCTTTCGAAGCGGGACGGCGACGCCTATTACTCCGACTACATCGACAAGGGCTACCTCACCGAGGCCCTGGTGAACTACCTGGCTCTGGTGGGCTGGAATCCCGGAGACGAGCGGGAGTTCTTCACCCTGCCCGAGCTGGTGGAGGCCTTTGACGTGCACCGGCTGAACAAGTCCCCGGGCATCTTTGACGTGAACAAGCTCACCTGGTTCAACGCGGAGTACATCCGCCGCATGGCGCCGGAGCGCTACCTGGAACTGGTCACGCCCTGGTTCGACAAGGCGCTGGCCGGAAAGAACATCGACTATGTCCGCCTGGCGCAGCTGATGCAGGAGCGGACGGAAATCTTCAGCCAGGTGCCGGACATGGTGCGCTTCCTGGCGGAGCTGCCGGACTATGACATCGAACTCTACACCCACAAGAAGATGAAGACCAACCCGGAGGTGGCCCGGACGGCCCTGGCCCTGTGCCGGCCCGTGCTGGAGGGCATCGATGCCGCGGACTGGCAGGAGAGCGTCATCCACGACCGGCTCATGGCGGCCATCGCGGAGAGCGGCATGAAGAACGGTGCGGTGCTGTGGCCTCTGCGCATCGCTATCTCCGGCCTGGCCTCCACTCCCGGCGGCGCCATGGAGATCGCCTACCTCCTGGGCAAGGAGGAGACCCTGCGGCGGCTGACGGAGGGCGAGAAGAAACTGGCGGCGGCGGAGTAAGGATTGACTCATCCGCCGCAGCGGGTGAGGGGTCCTCATCGCAGGAACCCTTCCGGCCTGCGGGCCACCTCCCCACTGCGGTGGGGAGGCTGGGGACGAGGAAACCAAAAACCCTGAGGCTCCCCATGGCAATGGGGAGCTCCCGCCGCAGCGGGTGAGGGGTCCCCGTTTCAAGTACCCGACACACCTTACCGGGAAAACAGCAGAAAGATGATCATCGAAACCCTCAGGCTGCACGCCTTTCGCAATTACCGGGACGCGGTCCTGAAGCCGCATCCGGGGATGAACCTCTTTTTCGGCGCAAACGGCTCCGGCAAGACCAACCTGCTGGAAGCCGTGCATTACTGCGCCCTGGGGCGAAGCCACCGGAGCGCGGCGGACCGGGAAACGGTGATGCGGGGGGAGACGGCGGCAGCCTGCGGGGTGACGGTAGTCCACCCGGACGGCACCCGCAGCGAGGTCTCCATCCGGCTGACCCCGGAGGAAGCCCGGAAGAAGCAGGTGCTGATCGACCGCAAAAAAGCGCCACGGATCGCGGACCTCATGGGCCACGTCCGCTGCGTGATCTTTTCCCCGGAGGACCTGCAGCTGGTGCGGGAGGGCCCCTCGGTGCGCCGGCGCTTCATGGACATGATGATCAGCCAGGCGGACAGCGGGTATTTCACCGCCCTGCAGCGGTACGGCCAGGCCCTGGACAGCCGCAACGCCCTGCTGCGGGACACGGCGAAGGGCAATCCCCTGCCGGCGAACCTCATGGCGACCTATGAGGCGCTGATGACGGAGGCCGCGCTTCTGATCATTCCGAAACGGCAGGCCGTGATGCGGCGGATCGTGGAGACGGCGGCGGAGAAGTACGCCGCCATCAGCGGCCGGGAGGGCGAGCGTTTCCGGGCCGTCTATGCCCCCTGCTGCCAGGAGGCGGATCAGCTAGCGGACCTGCTGGAGAAGCGCCGGGAGGAGGACCGCCTCCGGGGCGCCACCGGCGTCGGCGTCCACCGGGAGGACATCCGCCTGAGCCTCATGGGCCGGGAGATGAAGCTCTACGCCTCCCAGGGACAGGTGCGGACCGCGGCCCTGGCCATGAAGCTGGCCCAGATGGACTTCCTGACGGAGGCCGCCGGGGATCCGCCGGTGCTGCTGCTGGACGACGTGATGAGCGAGCTGGACATGAACCGCCGAACCCGCCTGCTCAGCGAGATCAGCGGGGCCCAGACCTTCATCACCTGCACCGACGAGAGCGACCTGGAGGGCCTTCAGGATCGGCGGACCTACGCCGTATCCCTGGGGGAGGCGGGCGAGGGGATCGTCCGGGAGACCCGGGGCGGCGAGCTTCTGCCCCCGGAAGCCCTGCCGGAGGACCCGGACTTTACCTGATTAAAGCGTTGACACTGCGCGGAGGGCGGGATATAATGATACCCGTGGCTGTACCGGATACACAGAGAAAGGAAGAGGGAAAAATGGCAAAAATGTACTATGAGCAGGACTGTGACCTGAGCGTACTGGACGGGAAGAAGATCGCGATCATCGGCTACGGCTCCCAGGGCCATGCCCACGCCCAGAACCTGCGGGATTCGGGCTGCGATGTC
>JBGVCH010000025.1:0-62328 GCA_045226335.1 Christensenellales bacterium
GCATTCTTCAGTATATCAAACGCACCGCCGGATTGTCAAGAGGGAATCCAATAATTCCCATACAGGGACTGAATCCTTCCATTTCCATTCACAGGAGGACGCGTGCACGCTCATTTTTTCCGGTCTCTCTTCACCTGCCGCAGCCTCGACAATTCCTCCCGGGCGTTCTTCCGGCCGCGGACGAGCCGGTAGACCGGGAGGAAGGGGATCAGCGCCTTGTGCTTGTAGAAGAAGGGATAGAAGCGCCGGATGTAGGGCATCGGCAGGAAGAGGCGGTTGAACATGTACCGCGGCTTTCCCAGCTCCTCCACCCGGTTCTCGATGTCGTGCCGGCTGGTCCCGTAAGCCCCGGAGTCGACATAGTAGTCCAGCATGGCCCGTTCCCTCTCCGTCAGCCCGGCGGTGCTGCCCTCCGCGAACACCTTCAGGGCCAGGGCGCGGCTCTCCTCCTCGAAAGCGGTCTGCTCCAGCCGGTCGGTCTGCTCGGCGATGTAGGCCCAATCCACGCTGTCCCGGAAGCGCTTCAGCCAGACATACCGGTCCAGCAGGGAACGCAGGCCCGTGCCGCCCCAGGCATAGTGCTTGTACTCGTGGGCGACCATGTAGACGTAGAAATCATTGTCCGACAGATGATAGCCGTACCCGTTGTCCGGGTCTTTTTTCAACAGCCGGCCCACATCGGCGTAATAGACGCTGGACGGGGTCTCAAAGAACTCGTCGTCAAAGAGCACCCGGTGCATCTCGACATGGCAGACCGACGGCTTGACATAGTCGTCCCGGTGGCCCGAATCATAGATCGAGGTGGTGTATCCCAGGGATTCCATGATGCGGCAGACATCGTCGGCCCGCTCCCGGTCATAGAGGATGTCCACGTCGGACATCTGCCGGAGATAGCCCCGGGGATACAGGTTTTTCAGGACGCTGCCTTTCAGCGGAAGGTACCAGATGCCCTCCGCTTCCAGCCGCCGGAGGACCTCGATCCGCTCCGCGTCATACACCGCGGCGGAGCGGGCCGCGCCGTACAGCTCCTGCGTCACCCTGGGGCCGCACCGGCCCGCCTGCTTCAGCCCGGTGGCGGCGATGGCGCCCAGCTGATGCCTGGCGGCCAGCCGCATCAGTTCGTCCTCATCCGCCGGAGCAACCACCGCCGGGTCCGGGGGCTTCCCATTGACTATGCAAGCCGCCAGGTGAATTAAAACTTCCGCCGCCGTCATCATTTTCCTTTCATCACGCCGTCGGCGTTGCTCCGATGAGCCTTGCTGGCCGTGCTCCGGTCCCGACCGCGCAGCACTTTGAATTCCTGCCGGACGTTTTTCATCCCGTGGAACAGCCTGTACACCGGGAGGAAGGGCAGGAGGATCTTGTGTTTGTAAAACAGCGGATAGTGATACCGGACCGACTCCATGGGCAGGATGATCCGCTCCTTCAGATACCGGCGCTTCCCGATCTTCTTGTACCGGTTCAGGATGCTGAACTCCTCCGTGCCGTACACCCCCGACTCGGCGAAGTAGGACAGCATCGCTTTCTCCTCCTCCGTCAGACTGTCGGGTTTTCCGTCGCGGAAGACCTTCAGGGCCAGCTCACGGTTCCGCTCCTCAAAGCTCCGGATCCCCAGCTTCTCCGTCTCGGCCCGGATGTACGCCCAGTCCAGGGCCCCCTCAAAGTGCTTCACAAACACATAGGTGTCCAGCAGGTAGCGCAGGCCCACCCCGCACCAGTAGTAGTGCTTGAACTCGTGGGCGATCATGTAGATGTAGAAGTCCTCGTTGGACAGGCGGCGCTCATAGCCGTCCCCCAACAGCCGGTCTTCCACGTTCCGATAGTACTGATACAGCCGCTTGTCCGATAGGGTGTCGAACAGCATGGTGTGCATCTCGAACACGCTGACCGGCGGCTTCCGGTACACCTCCTGGTGCTCGATCTCGTCCTCCGGGTCCCTCCTGAACCCCAGGGAATCCATGATCTCCCGCACGTCTTCCTTGCGCGTGGGATCGATGAGGATGTCCACGTCCCCCATCTGCCGCAGCAGCGGGTCCGGATAGCAGTGCTTCAGGACGGTGCCCTTCAGGGGCATGTGCCAGATCCGGGCGGCTTCCAGCGCCTGCTGGACCTTCTCGCGTTCCATCTCAACGTAGGAAGCCTTGATCGCCTGCCTTCTCTCCTCGGTCACAAACCGCGGATCCTCGATCCCCATCTCCCGGAGTGCCGCACAAAAGACCGCGCCCATCTGATGGAAACAGGCAAAAGACCAGACCGCGTTGAGATCGACATCCGAAATCAGCTGCCGGTCCGGCTTCGTCCGGTTGACCTCGGCCGCCGCCATTGAGATCAGGATTTGAGCGATTTTTTCCATGTGTCTGCTCCCTTTGTCGTCGGAAGCCGGCGTTCTCAGACGCCCGCGACCTGTTTCTCCAGTTCCCCGAACCGGACTTTCCCGTACTCGTTCCGGGGGATCTCGTCGATCACCGCCACCCGGAAGGCCGAGCGGTGCAGGTTGGTCTTCCCGCTGATGAAGGGGATGATGTCCTCCCGCAGCGTCTCGTCCGTGGTGACGATGGTCATCTGCCGGTCGTCGCCGATGCAGACGAAGTCCGAGCCGGGATACTGCGTCTTGAGGATCCGCTCCGTCTCGTCCAGGCTGACCCGCAGGCCGAACAGCTTGAGGAACCGGCCCTTCCGGCCGATGATGTAGTAGAAGCCCTCCGGGTCCCGCCGGGCGATGTCCCCGGTGTGATACTCGCCGCGGAATTCATCCCCCTTGGCCAGGTCCTCCCGGTTCATGGCGTAGCCCATGGTGACGTTGGGGCCGCGGTAGCCCAGCTCGCCCGACACATAGCCGTCGCCGTCCGCGGTCTCGTCCAGCAGGAACAGCTCGCCGTTGGGAATGGCCTTGCCCATGCTGCCGATCTTCTCCAGGGCCCTGTCCGGGTCCAGGAAGGCCATCCGGGCGCTGGTCTCGCTGGTGCCGAAGGTGGCGCAGAACCGCTTGCCGTTGTTCTTCGCGTAGGTGGCGATCCAGGTGAACATCCGGTCCGTCAGCTTGCCGCCGCCCTCCGCCAGGGTGGTCAGCGCCGGCAGATCCATTTTGTCGAAGCCGACCCTGCGCATCATCTCGTAGCTGAAGGGCACGCCGCAGAAGCTGGTCCCGCCGTTCTCCCGGATGAAGGTCCAGAATTCGGGCTCGATGAGGCTTGCCTTGACCATCAGCACCGTGGCTCCCGCCACCAGGTGGCTGTTGATCACATTCAGCCCCATGGTGTAGTTCATGGGCAGGTCGCAGATGCCCACTTCTTCTTCCCGCCAGGCGAAGACTTTGGCCACGTTCTCCGCGTTGGCCTCCAGGTTGCCGTACTTGTGCCGCACCAGCTTGGGGCTGCCGGTGGACCCGGAGGTGGTCAGCAGCATGGAGAGCTTCTCATTCAGCGGATATGGCGGGTTCCCGGTCTCCAGGAGCACGTACCCCAGGGCCTCGTGGATCGCTTTGCCGCCCAGCCCGCCGGCCTTTTCCGCCGGCACCCACCAGTAGGACGGGCGGTAGGCCTCCGCCAGGCCGGCCCGCAGGCCCTCGTCCATGCCGGCGCTGAGCAGCAGCGGCACCTGGCCGTTGTTCTCAAAGGCCAGGTAGCCGATGAGGGAGCCCGCGCTGTTCTCGCACAGGCAGAAGACCACGGCCCGGGCCAGCTTCAGCGCGTCAAAGGCGGCGATCGCCTCGCAGACTTCCCGGTAGCACAGCGCGTGGCCCGAATCGTCCCGGACGGCCAGCTTGTCGGGCCGATGCTGATCCAGTCTGAGAAACACGTTCCCGTCTCCCCTTCCGCTTCATATCGTGTCCGTCACATGATGGTGCACCCATCCACCGCCAGGACCTGCCCGGAGACATACCCCGCCAGGTCCGACAGCAGGAACAGGCACGCCCTGGCGATGTCCTCCGGCTCCGCCAGCCGGCCCATGCAGATGTTGCCGATCCGGCTCTGCAGCTTCTCCGGGTCGGCCTGCTTCATCATCTCCGTGTTGGTGAGCCCCGGGGCGATGGCGTTGACCCGGATCTTCTTCTCCGCCAGCTCCTTGGCCGCGGACTTGGTCAGGGAGACCACGGCGCCCTTGGTGGCAGAGTACACCAACTGCCCCCGGTTTCCCCGGAGGGCGGTCATAGAGGCGATGTTGACGATGCTGCCGCCGCCCTCCTGCCGGCCCATGATCCGGCTGACCAGCTGGAGCATGTTCACCGTCCCGAAGACGTTCACCCGGAACATGGTCTCCATGCGCTCCCGGCTGATCATGCCGATGAGCTCGTTGAACTCCACCCCGGCGTTGTTCACCAGGCCGTCGATGTGCCCGCACTCTTTCTTCACCCGCATGACGGCGGCCTTCGCCTCCACCTCGCTGCAGATGTCGAAGGGCAGCGCCCGGATCTCCCCGGGAAGGCCCGCGGACACTTCCGGCGCCCAGGCCTCCACCGCGCCTTCCCGCACGTCGTTGGCGTACACCGTGGCGCCGTTCTCCGCAAAGGTCTCCGCCATGGCCCGGCCGATGCCCCGCCCGGCGCCGGTGACGATCACGACCTTATCCCGCATCAGCCCGTATTCTTCCATCGTCTTTCCCCTCACGGCCATCCGGGTCAGTCCCGGACGACCTCGATCTCGTGAATGATCTCCTCGGCCGGAGGCGCATACTTCCTGCGCAGGAAGTCCGGCGCTACCTGGGGGAAGAGGGCGCAGCTCAGCACGTCCTCGTCCGTTTTCGCGTACGCCTTCGTCTCCTCCCGCATCCGGGCCATCTCCGGTGAGAGCAGGTCCGCGGGCCTGCAGGTGATGACCGGTTCATCCCCCAGGGCCTTGCGCCGGACCTCCTCGCTGATCGGCCCCGGCAGCCGGCCGTACTCGCCCCGCAGGAGCATCTTCGACTCCCGTGGGAAGGTGGAATAGCGCGTGCCGGTGAGAACGTTCATCACCGCCTGGGAGCCCACGATCTGGCTGGTGGGGGTCACCAGGGGCGGGTAGCCGAAGTCCTCCCGGACCCGCGGCACCTCCCGCAGCACGTCCTCAAACCGGTTCTCGGCCCCGGCCTGCTTCAGCTGGCTCAGCAGGTTGGACAGCATGCCGCCCGGCACCTGATACAGCAGGGTATTTGGGTCCACCCGGAGCACCTTGGGGTTCAGGATGCCCTCGTCCTGCAGCCGCTGGGCCACACCCCGGAAATGCTGCGCGGCCGCGTTCAGCGCCTGCAGGTTCAGGCCCGTGTCCCTGGGGGTTCCCGCCAGGACCGCCGCCATGGACTCCGTGGCGGGCTGTGACGTGCCGCCGGCCAGCGGGGACAGGGCGCAGTCGATGATGTCCACCCCCGCCAGGGCCGCCATCAGGTAGACCATGGCGCCGGTGCCCGTGGTGTTGTGGGTGTGGAGGTGGATCGGCACCTTCACCCGCGCTTTCATGGCCCGGATCAGGCTGTAGGCATCCATGGGCAGCAGCAGGTTGGCCATGTCCTTGATGCAGACGGTGTCCGCCCCCATCTGCTCCAGCTGCTCCGCCAGGCGCACGAAATACGCCTCGTCGTGCACCGGGCTGGTGGTGTAGCTGATGGCCGCCTCGCACAGGGCGCCGTTCTTCCGGACCGCCCGCATGGCCGTCTCCATGTTCCGGGTGTCGTTCAGGGCGTCAAAGACCCGGATCACGTCGATGCCGTTCTCCACCGACTTGCCGACGAAGGCCTCCACCACATCGTCCGCGTAATGCCGGTAGCCCAGGAGGTTCTGGCCCCGCAGCAGCATCTGCAGGCGGGTGTTGGGCATCGCCCTGCGCAGCGCCCGCAGCCGCTCCCAGGGGTCCTCGTCCAGAAAGCGCAGGCACGCGTCAAAGGTGGCCCCGCCCCAGCACTCGACGGACCAGTAGCCCGCCTGATCCAACGCCTCGCAGGCGGGCAGCATGTCGCTGAGGCGCATCCGGGTCGCTGCCTGGCTCTGGTGGGCGTCCCGGAGGATCGTATCCGTGATGTACAGCCTTCCGGCCGGCATCTCACGCTGAATGTTCATCCGCTCATGCTCCTCTTATACGATTCCTGTTTATGAATGCTAAGTGCACAAGAAGGGATTTCGAGGCCTGCGGGTCTTGGCCAGGGGGCGGAGGCTGGCGCCGCCAGTGGCGGATGCAGCCGGCCGGAAGCCCAGTGAACAACAAGCCGGCTTGGCCGGCGCCGATTGTGAACTGAGTTTTGACCTTCGCCCTGGACCTTCGGTCGCATGCCCTTACTTGACTTGTAGTCCTTAACAGAGAATCGTATCAGCCGATCTCAAACAGGGGTGCGCCGCCCTGGACGGTATCCCCCTTGGCGACGTACATCGCCGTCAGCTTTCCGTCCCGGGGCGCGGCGATGTCGTTCTCCATCTTCATGGCCTCCAGCACCAGCACGGACTGGCCCTTCTTCACCGCGTCCCCGGCCGCCGCGTTCACCCGCAGGATGGTGCCGGGCATGGGGCTTTTCACCGCGCTCTCCGACGCTTCGGGGGCCTTTTCCGCCGCGGGGGCCGCCTGTACCGGCTTCACCGCGGGCTCGGCGGGCTTCGGAGCCCGGGCCGGCACAGCCGCCTGCCCGCCGCCGTCCACCCGCTCGATCTCCAGTTCGTACACTTTGCCGTCCAGTTTGATCCTGTACTTGCTCATGCTCATTCCCCCAGCTGATACTTTTTGTATTCGATGCCGTGATCCGCGATGTACTGTTCCAGGCTGCTCTTCCGGACTTCCCGGAAAGACACGACCCGCAGGCGGGAAACCTCCTCCCGCTCCTCCTCCGCGATGGCGGCCACCGCCATGGCGATGATTTCTTCTTCTGTGATGTCCATCATGATCTCCTTCCAATCAGTTTACGCACCTTTTTCCTCTCCCCTGTGGGATCTGCGCCAAAGAATGCGAAAGCCTGTTTCGTGCGACATCAGTCGATCCTTGAACATAGTGCGCGGGTTTTTGTACCTGAACGCCAAGGCCCGTCTGGAATATTCATTTCACACCGAGCTCCTCCCGCATGGCTGCAAGCAGAGCATCATTGTCGGCTGTACTCCTCACAGCCAATCGCAGATAGTTTCTGCCGTTTGTCTTGGCCGTAAGCTCCTTGATCAACAGGTTATACTTGATCAGGAGGTTTTTCAGCAGCTCCTTGGGTGATATACCGCTCTCCAATTCCACCATGATATAGTTCGCTTGTGATGGAATCACCCGGACGCCCCTGATCTTTGAAAGCTCGCTCTGAAACCGGGATCTCTCCTCCCGAATCCGTATGAGCGCCGCAATGTAGTCCTTTCTGTACTTCTCCTCAATCTGCATATAGAACTCACCAAATGAATTGATGTTCCAGATGGCAACGTCCTTTTTCATGGCAGCAATGGTTTCCGCATCACCGGACGCAAGAACACCCAGTCTGAGGCCCGGAACGCCGTATGACTTGGAAATGCTCTTCATGACATACAGATGAGGATTTGCCGAGAGGATTCCCTGATCGATCAGCGTATTATCCTCTTCTTCCGCGAAGTCCACGAAAGATTCGTCTATAACAAGTTTGACGGCCTTTTTTGCTGCCCATAGAATCAGCCGGAGAAGGTCGATTTTCTTAATGTAGTTGCCGCTTGGGTTGTCAGGGTTGATCACAACCAGCGCTGCAATTTCCTTATCATCGAAATACGCCATCAGGTCATCTGCCGTGTAGGAGTAGTCGCGGTTATCAGGAATATAATCAACAGCATTCTGCCGATTATAACGGTTTGGATATTCGTCGAATGTCGGACGAATAAAGCCAACCTTGCCCTCAAGACGGCTCATAAAGCTCTTGATCAGTTCCGCCGCGCCATTGCCGACAAGGATATTCTCCTGATTGACACCGAAATTCCTGGCAGCCAGCAGGCTGTTCACTCTCATGCCGGACGGATACTGGGTAAGCAGCGTGTCAAAATTCGCCCTCAGCTCATCCTTCATTTTTTCCGGTGGAAAATAAGGATTCACGAGGTAGCAAAAATCAAGCAGTTTCGGGTATCGCCAGTAACCGCCGTACCGGCCCTGGAGCATCCGGACCTTCTCATCATCGTCCGGTGTAAAGATGGATTCAGCAATATCAAGATCCTGAATATCATCAATCTCATACCAACGCTGTCCATCCAGTCGTTTTGCCTTGATCTCCGGCTCGTCCAGCATCGTGATAACGCGAAGGACCTGCTCATAGTATTCATTCTGTCCCAGTGCCGACTGATACGCTTCAAGGAACGGAACATAATGGGTTTCCGAGAATTGCCTGCTGAACTTGTACAGGTTAACCGTCTTATAGTATTCCTTGATCTCGTTGAACTTGAATTGTCTCCCCGGCACAAATGCCTCAATGCTGTCATCATCGCCCAGCTTGACACAGGTACCGTCCATCCAGGATTCGTATTTGTCAACAAGCGCAAGCGTTTCCCGCGGATCGTCGATCAGTGCTTCCAGAACGGAATCCTCAAAGATCAGGTCGGATTCGAAAAGCAAAGTGTCATCCTTGCAGAGCCAGTCCTTCGCCAGGGCCAGCGAGTATATATTGTTTGTCTTGTCATAAATCGAGTTGTTGATGTAGACGATCGGCGTCTGAATGCCCAGTGTGCCGATGTAATCAATCAGCTTCTTGCCTTCGTAACCGACCACAATAACGATCCGGGAAAGGTGCTGTCTTTCAATCTGATGAAGCATACGGTCAATCAGGGTCACGCCGTTCACCTTGACCATGCACTTGGTGTTGTTCCGGGTAAGCTCCTTCAATCGCTTTCCCATGCCTGCTGCCAGGATAATTGCTTGCATGCGTATCCTTCCTCCCTGGATAATGGGGTAATGGTTGATTGATCATGTCGTCTGCGAGCGGTCGTGATAAAGAGAGAACGATGAAAGGAGCCAGCCCGATGATGCCATTCCCTCCGTCTCATTCGCATCGTCTTCCCGTCCGGGGCCAGGATCGCTCCGCGGAACACGCGGCATCTTTCCGGTTGCTCAGCCTTTCTTCGACTGATCGATGCAATACTTGATCCCCTTGTACTTCAGATAGGACGTGTCCGGATCATAACAGACCACCTTCGTCTCCGGCTTGCGTTTTTCCACCGGCGGAAGCTTCATATAGTCTCCGTACGACACCTTCAGAAACTGATCATACCCCTTGGGGATCGGTATCTGGCGGCCTTCAAACTCCGTCATGATCTGTTCGGAGAACACGTCCCTGTCAAACACCCAATAGAAGTCAAACCGCGCAAGCCTCGTCTTGTCCAGATCGTATTTCGACAGCTTGCGTTCCGCAAAACGGAACAGCCAGTACCGAAGCTTGCGGGATCGGATCAGGGAGAGGATGATCCTGGCCTGCTTTTTCATGTTTTCCGTAGCGTAATTCGGCACACGCTGAGCGGCCATCAGGCCAAAGACCCGACAATAGAACCACTGCATCTTCTGGGCAAACTTTCCGTCCGGACAGCCGTCGATGGGCGCGATGTCGATCTTGAGGCCATGGCAGATGTCATAGTCCCGGGCATAGGGATAGATGCAGGTCGTCTCGGCGTCCCGCAGCAGGCCGATGTGAACGCCTGTGATGACGTCCTTCTTCGGGCGAAGGAGCTGGAATCGGTTGTTTTCGTTGTTCCAAAGCCGGTACAGCTTTTCAAAGTCTTTCCTGGGCAGCGCGACGTCCACGTCGTCATCCCACGGAATAAACCCTTTGTGCCGGATGGCTCCCAGCAGCGTTCCGCCGGCGAGGAAATACGTCAGGTGGTTGGCCTTGCAGAAAGCGTCGAACGCATCGATGATCTCCAAGAGTTTCATCTGCAGCTTTCTGACTTCTTCCGGTGTGAATTTTGAAAAGTCAACCAGTTCTTCATTTTCCATGGATTTCCCTCCTGTCGAGCAGCGATCGTGATGTCTCCGTTTCACAGCGCTTCTGCTGCCGTCGTCGTTTCAGCATTTTTCCTGTCCGTGCTGCTTTCTCGCCTTCCACCGGAAACCCGCATGAATCAGATAAAAACCAAGCCTGTGAGGAAGCAGTCTGTGGATAATAAAGGTCTTGCGCGAGGGTTGCTCATAGAAGACCAGCTTCCAGTCCGTTCGGTAGGGGTAGAGCCCCTGCTTTTTCAGCATGCGCAATTCCCGCTTGACATACCCCCGGTCAGGCACCCTTACCAAGTGCATGCACACGGCGTCCTTGCAGAACTGGACATGCGCATCCAAAGCCTCCTCAAGTGGCTTTTCACATTTTCTGCGGTATTCACAGGCGATCTCCAGCGATCGCCTTGCGCTCTCATAGCAGTGTTTGAAGTGTTCCCCATCCTTGTTCCGTGACGCTGAACTGCCCCGGATCCTGTACAGATATCCGAAGTGATCCACTGAGATGAAATTGGTCGAATGGAATCCGACCTCTATGTGATAGGTCAGATCCTCATAAAACCGCAGATCCTCCCGGTAACGGATTCCGTGCTCCTTGAGATACGCCTTGGAGAAAATACCGAGCCATACGCCGTGAGATCGGACACCGCAGTTATCAAACTGGTAATATCGCCTTGGGTCCCTGAAGTCTGCCGTGCTGATACTGTCACCGGTTTGCGGTACTTGGAGCTCACTGCCGTCCCGAAAGGAGAAATTCCTGCCCAGCACTGCTTCCGCCCGATGTTCGTCCGCGATCTTCAGATACAGCGCGCCGCTGCCGCTGACCAGCAGGTCATCCGGGTCCACGAACCACACATAGCGCCCCCGGGCTTCGTCCAGCCCCCGGTTTCGGGCGGCGCTGACGCCCCGGTTCTCCTCGTTCCGGATCACCCGGACCTCCGGGTGCAGGCCCGCCAGCCGGTTGAGCTCATCCAGGGAACCGTCCGTGGAACAGTCGTCCACACAGAGGATCTCAAACCGCTCCAGGCCCTGGTCGCAGATGGACGCAATGCACTTCTCCAGATACGGTTTGACGTTGTATACCGGCAGGCAGAAGGAGACATCCGTGTCTGTCATGCTCCGATTTCCCCCTTATTATGGTCCGTTTGGCCCGCGCCGTCCGGCCCTCCGTCACAGCGGGATGTTCCCGTGCTTTTTCCGCGGCAGTTCTTTCTTCTTTTCCGTCAGCATCCCGAAGGCGGAGGCAACCTTCTCCCGGGTCTCCTCCGGCAGGATCACCTCGTCCACATAGCCGTGCTCCGCGGCCACGTAGGGGTTCATGAACTTGTCGTTGTACTCCGCCACCAGCTCCTGCCGCTTGGCCACCGGGTCCTCCGCGGCATCGATGGCCCGCTTCCCGATGACGGACACCGCGCCGGAGGCCCCCATCACCGCGATCTCCGCGATGGGCCAGGCGAAAACCATGTCCGCCCCCAGGCCCTTGCTGTTCATGGCGATGTAGGCCCCGCCGTAGGCCTTGCGCATGATGACGCTGACCTTGGGCACCGTGGCCTCCGCGTAGGCGTACAGCATCTTGGCGCCGTGGCGGATGATGCCGCCGTGCTCCTGCTGGCTGCCCGGCAGGAAGGCGGGCACGTCCACCAGGGTCAGCAGCGGGATGTTGAAGCAGTCGCAGAAGCGGATGAACCGCGCTCCCTTGTCCGAGGCGTTGATCTCCAGGGAGCCGGCCATGAAATTCGCCTGGTTCGCCACGATGCCGATGCTCTTTCCCCCGAGGCGGGCAAAACCCACCACGATGTTCCGGGCAAATCCCGGCTGGACCTCCATGAAGCTGTCCCGGTCCGCCAGCGCCGCGATCACGTCCCGGACGTCATAGCTGCGCCTGGCGTCCGCCGGAACGAGCTCCGCCAGGGACGCCGAACCGTCCACCTCCGCTCCGGGCACCGTCAGGGCGCTGTCCCCGTTGTGCTGCGGGAAGTATCCCAGCAGTCTCCGGACGCCGTTCAGACAGCTCAGGTCGTCCGGGTACACGAAATGCGCGACGCCGGAGACGGTGCTGTGCACGGCCGCCCCGCCCAGGTCCGCGGGGGTAATGACCTCGCCGGTCACGGACTTCACCACCGCCGGGCCCGTGATGTACATCTGGCTGGTCTTCTCCGTCATGAAGATGTAGTCGGCGATGGCCGGGGAATAGCAGGCGCCGCCGGCGCAGGGGCCCAGGATCACCGAAATCTGCGGGATCACCCCCGACGCGACGGTGTTGCGGTAGAAGATGCCTGCGTACCCCGTCAGGCTGTCGATCCCCTCCTCGATCCGGGCGCCGCCGCTGTCATTGATGGCGATATAGGGCGCCCGCATATCCATGGCCATGTCCATGACCCGGCAGATCTTGGCCGCGTGGGCCTCCCCAAGGGAGCCGCCGCCCACCGTGAAGTCCTGGGAGGACGCGAAAGCGACCCGGCCGTGGATCATGCCGTAGCCGGTCACCACGCCGTCGCCGGGCTTCTTTTTCTTGTCCATCCCGAAGTCCGTGGCCCGGGAGGCGATCAGGGTGTTGACCTCCACAAAGGTCCCGTCGTCAAAGAGCGCTTCCATCCGCTCCCGGGCGGTCAGTTTCCCGGCAGCGTGCTGTTTCTCCACGCGCTCCGCGCCGCCGGCCGCCATGGCGGTCTCCCGGCGCTCCCGGAGACGCTCGTTTGCCGTCCGCCACTTCTCATCCATGCCCGTTCTCCTCCTTTTCCGCTTCCTGCCTGCGCCGCCAGGCCGCCTCCAGATTCCCTCGGAGGAAAGCCATGGAGTCGTCCCGCAGCTTCTCCAGCACATGATCCGTCCGGGTATAGTCGATCTCCCCCAGCGGCAGGGTTTCCGGCGCGGCGGAGAAGATCCGGTCCTCCAGCCCCGCCATCCGGAGAAAGTCGTTCATGCGGACGTTGACGCCGCCCGTTTTCTGCCCGGCCACCACGGTGAAGAACTTCCGGTGGTACAGCACAGAGAAGGCCGTGGCGTGGAACGAGTTGGTCACGACATACTCCGCGTCCCGCAGCTGGCGCAGCCACTGCTCCGGGGTCTGCACCCGGACGATCTTCTGCAGCAGGACCTGCTTGGGGCTGGAACCCGCCCGGATGATCTTCAGGCCCGTGCGCTCCTGCAGGGTCTTCAGGAAATCCTTGATGGCTTGGTTCATGTGCGTCGCGTAGACGAAGATGTATTTCCCCTTTTTCCCCGGTTCCCCCGCGATCTCGTCCCAAACCTCCCGGCCCGGCAGCAGCACCGGGTCCGCCACCAGTTCGGCGTCCCTTCCGATCCGGTTCCGGATGAGCTGGCAGCCGGAGGCCTCCCGGCAGGAGACGGCGTCCAGGGCCAGAATGTCGTCCCGGATCCGCGCGATCTCCGCGTCGCTGATCTCCGCGCGCCCGAAGCTGGCCGCGTAGGAAAACTTGTACTTCTTCGCGAAGTCGAGGTAGAAAGCGCCCAGACCGTTGTTCAGCACCGTGTTCCAGATCGCGTCGCTGCCGCACACAAAGGCATCGGCATGATCGTTGAGGGACGGCAGGTCCTCCACCCGGGAGACATCCGCGAACCGGAGGTGCCGCTTCTCAAAGGGCGTGAACCTGGGCCGCAGCAGGCCGATCAGGAGCCCGGCCCCCGTTCGCTTCGCCCTTTGGATCAGCCGGCGCTTGAGGCTCGTCTCGCACTGCCCGCCGTTGGCGCCTTTCAGGGTCCAGATGGGGATCAGCTGATACGAGCACGGCTCGCCGCCGATGGTGATCCCCTCGATCGCCCGTTCCAGCGCGACAGCCTGAAAACCGCTGCCGTAATTGACCGTGTGGTCAAACGTGATGCCGATCACGCGCAGCACGAGCCTCCCCCCTTTCTCTGTGCGGGACGGAACGGTTCTCCTCAGCCGTTTCCCGCGCCGGTTTCTCCCGCAGTCTCCCGCTGTTTTTGCCGCCAGGCCGCCTCCAGGTTTCTTCGGAGGAAGGCCATGGAGTCCTCCCGCATCTTTTCCACTGCCCGGTCCGCGCCGCTGAAGTCGATCTCCGACAGGTCCGGCTTCTCCGGGGCCTTGTTCAGCAGCCGGTTCTCCAGGCCCACCTCCCGGAGAAAGTCGTTCATGCGGACGTAGATGCCCTCGTTCTTCTCCCCCTTCGCAAAGGTGAAGAACTTTTTGTGGTACAGGACGGCGAAGGCTGTGGCGTGAAAGGAGTTCGTCACCACCACTTCCGCGTCGCGCAGCTGCCGGAGCCAGCGGTCGGGCTTCTGCATCCGCAGGATGTGCCATTTCACGAAGTGCTTTACCTCAAAGGCCGCCCGGACGATCTTCATGCCCGTCTTGCGCTTCAGGTCGGCCAGGAATTCCTCCATGGCCGGGATGACGTGCGTGGCATATACAAAGATGTACTTGCCCTCTCCGCGCCTTTTCTCCGCGATCTCGTCCCATTCGTCCCGCTTCATCAGCAGCACCGGATCCACCACCAGCTCCGCCGGCCTTCCGATGCGCTCTTCCACGATGGCGCAGCCGGACCGCTCCCGGCAGGAAACATCATTCAGTGCCAGGATGTGTTCCCGAATGGTCTCAAGCTCCTCGTCGTCGATCTCCGCGCGGCCGAAGCTGGCGGCATAGGAGAACTTGTACTTCTTCGCGAAATCCAGATAATAGTACGGCGTCACAAAATTGAACTGTGAGTTCCAGATCACGTCGCTTCCGCAGACAAACGCGTCGCACCGCTCGTTCAGGGACGGCAGTTCTTCGAGGCTCTTCATGTCCACAAATCGGAGATGCCGTTTCTCAAATGAGGCAAACAGGGCTTTGTGGGATTTGTAGATGAGCCGAAAGATCTCCATTTTCAGCCTGTTGATCGGCGTGGCATTGGCTCTTCGTTCCCGGCCCTCCTCCGCCATGTCGGCAAGGGCTATCTCGCACACCGGGATCAGCTGATACGAACACCGCTCCCCGCCGACGATGGTGTTTTCAATGGTCCGCGCCAGCGCACAGGCCTGCAGGCTGCTGCCGTAATTGAACGTGTGATCATAGGTCAGTCCGTATACCCGCAGCATGGCGCCCCCTCACTTTCCGTACAGTATCCTCGCAAGCCGGCGGGCCAGCGCCGGATGTTTTGACTTCATCCACAGCTTCAGCCGTCTCCGGTTGTACAGGTATCGGCGCTCCGCCGCGTTCCAGCCCCGTTTTTTCACCTTGGCGATGAACCGGCCCCGGAATCCCGGCGGATGGAAGGTCACGGGCTGGCCGTTCAGGGTCAGGTTGTTTCCCCTGGCGATGAACTCGGGCTTTGTGGGGACCAGCCGAAGCTGGCCGCGCACGGCCTCCAGCAGCTCGGCCCCCTTCTCCGTGTTGATCAGCACAGCCGACACACCGGCTTTGAAGCTGAGCTCCGGATGAAACGCCCTGACGCCCCAATAATCTCCCATGGTGATGTCCTCTACCCGCTCCTCATAGCGGTAGGCGCAGTGGTAGCAGGACGGGCGGTGGAAGACCTTTGTGTGGTAGCAGAAGAAATACGGATTCCGGTAGTAGGACTGATACTTCCGGCCTGCGGGGGTCTGATACGTGATATGGACGCCCGTTCCGTATATGGCCTTGTCGCGGAACTTGAGGTTCAGCTCGCTCAGGGACGTTTTCGCGGTGATGGTCTTCAGGTATGCCTGGAATGCCATGGGACTGGGCGCGCCGCCGCAGAAGAAGTCCATCAGATACAGCCTGGGATCATCCTTCCCGAGGTACTTCCTCAGCCCCGCCACCTGGCACGGCAGCCCGGTGAAGAGCACCGTCCGCCCTTCCGCCAGGAGCTTGCGGATCTCCGGGAAGGTGTCCCCCGCCCAGCTCCAGACATACTTGGAGCCACGCATGGGTTTGATCTCCTCCTCGTTCTCCGCCCGGCGGATCACCGCGTTGTACTTTTCGTCCCAGACACAGCCGTAGACCACGCCGCCCCGCCGGAAGATCTCCCGGGCCAGCGCCGTGAATACGCCGCCGGAGGTACTCTCCTTCAGCGTCTCCGCGTCCGTGATCTGCGCGGCATACGCCTCCCGGATCGGGTGCATCTCCGGCTTGTGCAGCGCGGGGCACGAGCGCGCACACAGCCCGCAGTCCACGCACTTTGCGCCGTCGATCTGCGGCGTCGGGAAGCCCTCTTCGTCATCCCGGAACGCGATCGCCCCGCGGGGGCAGATCTCCGTGCACGCACCGCAGCCGGTGCAGTTCTCCCTATCTGCCAGCTGCATCTGTCGCTCTCCTCCTGTCCATCGTCACCGCAGCGGAATCCCCCGGCGGCCTGTCAGCATGATGATCCGGCGTCCCCCGCGGCGGAGGCCGCCACTTCCCGGAGATACGCCATGGAGCTCTCCCGCCTGTCCCTGAGGCGCTCATCCACGCGTTCCCAGTCGGGATCGCGGAAGAGCAGGCCCGTGTCGGGGTTCTCCGTGAAGAGCCGGTCCTGCAGGCCCAGCATCTCCAGCAAATCCAGGTTCCGCTCGTTCTTCGGCTGGTTTTTCGGAAGAATCGTGATGAAGGGCTTGTGGAACAGCGCGGAGAACACGTTGCCGTGGAATGAACTGCTGATCACGCAGGCCGCGTGGTCCATCAGCCAGAGGAACTCCTGCGGGGAATCGCTGTCCCGGTATTCAAAGCGGTTGTACTTTCTCCTGGGCGCCTCCAGCTTGTTGTTGACAAAGAGGACCTTCAGGTTCCGCTCTTTCCGCACCTTCTCCGCCGTCTCGTGCAGCAGTTCGTTCTGCAGCATGTTGTACACCAGCAGATAGGGCTCGCCGACGCCCCTGGGTTTCTTCTCCAGGCCGCGCCACATGTCCGCGCCCGCCAGCAGGGTGGGATCCACGTCCACCCCGGCCTCCCGGCCGGTCAGTTCCCGGACAATGTCCGCGCCGCTCTTTTCCCGGACAGAGATGCCTGTGAAGGCTGCCAGTTCCCGCGCCGCGAAGGGCTTGTACCGGTCCTGGAGGAATCCCTTGCCGAAGCTGGCCGCGTAGGAATACCGCTTCACGCCGGGCCCCGCGAAGGACAGGTAGTAGTTCCATGCGTCCCGGCCCGGGATGTCCGGGTTGAACACCTGGTCCGATCCGGTGACCACCGCGTCGAAGGGCAGCTTCCGCAGTTCGTCCGCAGTGGAAACCGGCTCCGTCATCCGGAGGAAGCGGGCATTAAAGTCCCTGAACGCGTTCCGTTTCCGGCTCCGGCTCCGGAACCTGAGGGCCCCCACCGCCACCTGCTTCATTTTGTTCACGAACGAGCCCTTCACGATGCGCATCGGATTGTAGAACTGCTCGATGGCGGCGCTCCTGAAATCGATGATCTTGCAGTCCGCGCCGCAGGAGGCCAGCGTTTCCTGGAGCGCGTACGCCTGCAGCACGGCGCCGCAGTTGATGGCGCGGTGAAACGTGATGATCCCGATCCTGCCCATCGGCCCGGCCTCCTTTCCGTGTGTCATCTCCCCAGAATGCTGCGGAGCCTGCCCTTCAGCGTGGGGGGCGCCTGCTCGGGTCTCAGCCGGCGGATCAGCTTCAGCGCGTCGCTCTCATCCGTTTCCCGGGTGAACACCTCAAAGATAACGGGCTGCTCCATCTTGGGATCCAGGAACGCCGGCAGCTGCTGCGTGAAGGCCTGCTTGTCGGAGGCCGCCATGTACCGGAAGCCCAGGTCCTCCGCGAAATGCCGGACCAGATCCTTCGACTTGGTCCCCGTGTGGCCGCCCGCGCCCACAAACTGGTTGATTCGCTCGCTGTCACCCCCCAGCACCTTGTAAGCCCGGTGCTGGTACAGGTTGAACTCCCCGCCGCAGCCGTTGTTGATCAGCAGGATCCGCATGTTCTTTCCCACATGGCGGTTCCCCAGCACGTTGAAGCTGTAGAAGAAGGTCAGATCCCCCATCACCGCAAAATGCAGCCTCTCCGGGTCGGCCAGGGACATGCCCAGCAGCGTGGGGATCGCCCCGTCGATGCCGCGGCAGCCCGTGTTGGCCAGCACATAGGTCTCCCGGGGAAAGTCGAAAAACGTCCAGGCCCGCATGGTGTTGCTGACGCCCAGTTCCAGGCAGGCCTCCGCCGGGAAGCGCGGGATGACCTGCTGGGCCACCCAGATGTTGGACAGCGGCAGCTCGGGGATCTTTGCGTACAGCTCCTCCGCCTCCCTGCGAAAGGCGTCCAGGTAGGTGTGCTTCGGCTCACCGTCCGCCTTCTCCCCCGCGTAATGGCGGAAGAAGAAGAGCTCCGACATCTCGAAGGTGTTGGTCAGGGTCCCGTAGGTGTCCCGGATCTCGCCGTCCTCGTTCACGCGCCAGACCTCTTTGACCCTGTGAAGCGGGGCGTCCGTGTAGTAGTCGCCGTGCTCCTGCCCGATGTGGATCAGCAGGTCGATGTCAAACAGCGGCGTCTGACCCCTCTCCTGGGTGCTGACGATGGTGGGCAGCACCCGGTATTTTCCCCAGTAGTGGCTGCTGTGGTCCACGATGACCACGGCGTCATGGATCCCGCAGAACCGATCCACCGCTTCCGTCAGTTCCCGGCTCCACTGCTTGTGGTTGCCCACCGCGACGGCGATCCGCTTCCCCGCCGGAATGGGGGGCAGCGCGTCGTCGTAGCCGAAGCGCCTCAGGATCCGCACATTGGAGATGCTGTTGACCTCAAACGTGTTCAGGTAGTTGGAGGCTAGGTTGATGTGCACCGGCCCGCCGCCCCGGCGTTTCATCTCCAGCACGGCCTTGTTGATCCGCAGCGTCGCCTCGTACTCGTCCCCGGGGCTCCGCACCACCGGCACCTGCACGCTCATCAGCATACTGTCGTTGGGATGCCCGTTCCGGTCGACATACTGGGGGCTCAGGTTGCCGCAGCGGACAAAGTCCTGGGAGGCGGTCACGGCCAGGATCGGCAGTTTGCGGTGGAAGGCTTCCGTCATGGCGGGGAAGTAATTCCGGGAGGCCGTGGCGCCGGTGCAGGTGATCACCACCGGCTCGCCGGACTCGGAGGACAGGCCGCAGGCGATGTACGCAGCGCCCCGCTCGTCCACGGCGGAGTACATTTCGAAGCTCCCGTCGTTCATCAGGCTCACCACAAAGCTGATGTTGGTGGCGCCCGGGCTGACCACGACCTTCCTGATGCGGTTGGCCTTCAGCACGGCAATCAGGATCTGCACGTTCCGCTCATCCGAATAGATTCCCATGTCAACTCCTCCTGATCCTCGATCTGATCGAACGCGCGGCCCTCCCTACCAGAGCCTTCGCATAGTCAAACTCATCCATCTTCCGATAGATCAGCCAGAACAGCGTGTTGGGGACCACCAGACAGATCACCGCCTTCAGCAGCAGCCCGACGATCCCGCCGAAGGGCAGCAGCTTGCAGACGCAGTACAGGTCAAACCCGACCAGGGCCGTTACGGCCAGGTAGAACAGCAGCGTTCCGAAATACTCCGCCGCGGACATCTTGAAATACTTCCTGAACAGGATGATGCTGCCCCAGGGAATGTTGATGAAGATCGAGCAGACCAGCGTCGACAGGACCACGCCGTCCAGTCCGATGTGCCGGACCAGCAGGATGTTCACCGTCAGGTTCACCGCCGTGGCGATCAGCGGACGGAAGCGGTCCTCCCACCACAGGCCGGCGGCATCGCGGTATGTGTGGGTGATGGTGGTGATCCTGGGGAGCAGGAAGTACAGGACCATCAGCATCATGGTGCCGGAGGGCAGCAGCAGACTGCGCCCCACCCACAACTCCATGAAGGGCTGGTACAGGCACAGCATGCAGATGGCGCACCAGCTGCTGAGCCAGCCGTTGATGAAGACGATGCGCTTGAAGTCCCGGTAGTTCTCCTCCACGCCGGCGGTTACCATCTTGTTTCCGATGCCTGCCGTCAGCGAATGGGTAAACACCGTCAGGAAGCCGATGATGGTGGTCTGGATGTAGTGGTAGTTGTTGAACTTGGCCAGCGGCGTCAGCCCCAGAAAGGCCGAGATGACGATGCTGTCCACCGCGGTGAACACGACGCCGTAGATCCTGAAGGACAAAAGGCCGATGATCCGCTTGCGGATGTCCTTTTTCATGCCGTCGGAGATCTCTCCGCGGCACTCGATCTGCGGGAAGACCTTCCTGGAGATCCACGCGACGCTCAGGTTGTTGGCGATGGTCGTCAGGGGAATGACGATGGCAAAGACATAATAGTTGCGGAACAGGATCAGCAGGATGATTTTGATGATATTGCTCAGGGTGTTGACCAAGGCCGACTTCTTGCTGGCCAGATCGCTCCGCTGGTGCGCCGCGAAAAGGGCGCCCTTGTAGGCGAAGAAGAAATAACTCATCGCCGCGTTGAACAGGTAGATGAAATAGAGGACGTAGAGATTGACGTCCGGGGGGACCGAGCCCTTGATCAGCCACGGCAGGAAGGGCGAGATCGCCGTTCCCGCGGCCAGAATGACGGTGCCGATGATCCGGTACACCTTGCGGTAGGTGTTCAGCAGCGCGCAGACGGTGGCCTGGTCGTCCTCCGCGATGGGCTTGTACATGCTGAAGACGATGGCGGACCCGATGCCCAGCTCGGAGATGCTCAGCACGGAAAGGATCGACTTGAACAGGCTGTTGAGGCCCAGATAATCCGCGCCCAGGGTCTTGATCAACACCGTTCGCGTGATGAACGGCAAAACCAGCAGCGCAATATGATTAATGACACCCCAGACCATGTTCCGGGCCGCGTTTTTCGTCCGCTCGATCTTCATCTCTCTTGTCACCCGATCTTCCGCCCTGGTTTTTGCGTCCACGAACAAAGCGCCGTGCTAACGAATGTACCGGCACCGGACTTCGCCGGCCGGCCATTCAGGCGTTTTGTCCGCTTCCCGGTACCGCTGGCCCTGGAACAGTCCCCAGAAGCACGCGGTCATCACGACATGCCCACTCTCCTCGAAGTAGTACGAAACGTAGGACAGGACCGCCACCGCCACGAACGCCGCCAGGGCCGGCCCGGCATACGCGTCCTTGCGCAGCGTCCTCCGCACCAGGTAGACCAGCGCGGCCGCCACCGACGCAATCATCCAGATCATGCCGATCCAGCCCAGGTCATACAGCGCTTCGTAATAGCTGTTGTGGGCGTGGATCGGCCTGTCCCAGGCCACGCGGTAAGCGGGAAACGCCAAGAGCCCGTGGCCAATCAGCTTCTTCACCAGCGGAGATGCGCGGACCGCCCGAACAGTCTCCTCCCAGATCGAATTCCGGCCGGATCCGCCGTCCTCGCTGATTTTGGAAAACCGCGCCAGCATCTGGTTACCGATGTCCGTGAATCGCAGAACGAGGACAGCGATGGCCAGCAGGATCAGAAGGATCACGATGCTGCCTATAACCTTCTTCGCGTTGTCCTTGAGAAACAGCGAGTACAGATACCACAGGGCCAGGCCGATCCCGGCCACCAGGACCGCGCCGCGCTTCAGGGAGAACAGCGCAAAGGCGATGATCACGAAAGAGAGCGCCCATTTGGTTTTCTTCCCGCACAGGAGCAGAACCATCGGCAGGAAGGATGTGATGTAATAGACGGAACCCTCGTTGGTCCCCTTGACGTCCCGGGTCAGGACCATGCGCACCGCCGGGATGCAGCTCAGAAGAAAGAACACCACCAGGGCCTTCTTGTAGAAAGGCGTAATCTCGTGCCTCGCGGCATACAGGAAATGGGCGACCATCGCCAGCGGCCACGCGTAGCCGGTGGCCAGACAGCTCACCAGCTTCGGATGGTAAAAGAGAATCGTCGGAACGGTCATATACAGAAGGTACAGGTAAACATTCAGCACGAACGGGCGGACAACGATCCGTCTTTCGATGATGCTGTACCCGATGATAAACACCGCCGACGCGACAAAGATCGAAGCCCTGACATATGTGAGCACCATTCCCATGTAGGCCGCTCTGCCGACATTCATGAAATCGATGGTGCTGTAACAGTTCACGGACGCGAGCGCAAAGATCAGGAAAAGCGTCACCTGTTCGAAATTCATCGTCAGGCGAAGTACGCTCTTCCTGTCCGTTATAAACACCGTGTCACCCCTGTCTTTCAGCAGCCGCCCGTTCACAGGCCGCCTCACGCGATCCCTGAGCGGCTGTCCCGTGCCTCCGCGAGATCTGGTTCAGGCAATACGACGATACCTGACCGGCACCAGAGCGGTGAGATATCCGGCTGCAAATGCTCGCCCACAATCAGGCTCGGCTTAACGGAACAAACGAAAGAGGAATCCATGCGCCTTGCCGAACGCCCGCATGGTCCTCACCATCCCGTGGCGCAGCAGGAACAGCCTGAGCCTCCGCGTGCGGCCGCCCTCCAGGAGGTATTCCGACTTCAGCGCGGTCCGGTAGGGCTCCTTCGCGATGAAGCGGCGGAGCGCCCCGGCCGCGCCCGGCTGTTTGTTGTCGGGATGGAAATACTCCAGCCGGATACAGCGGTCGATCTCAAACTGCGCCCGGATGTAGTACGCCCGCTCCAGCTCCTTCTCCAGGCCGAACCGAGTCATGAACGCCTTCACCCGGTCGAAGAACACGTCCATGTCCGCGGAGAAGCCCGGCCTGTACCGCCTGGTCACGCTTTCGGGATTGTACACGTAGTAGTACAGGTTCTGGTCCACAAACGTGATGTCCCGGGCCGCCTGGTATACATACAGCGAAAACAGGGCATCCTCCGCCAGCTTCACGTCCTGATCAAAAGCCAGCCCGTTCTGCCGGAGGAAGTCTGTCCTCAGCAATTTCGAATACGGAGCGCCCAGGGTATAGTACTGGATGTAGCCCCGGGGCAGTTTCCCCACCGCCAGGGCCGACTCCATCAGGGAGACTCGGCCGCTCTCCGTGGCCGCGTAGTTGATCCCCGGTTTCAGGAACGTGGTGTTGTAGCGGATCACGCCGTTGACGTCGCTTCCGCCGCTGAACAGCACCACGTCGCCCGACTGTTCGCGGGCGCAGACCGCCGCGGCCTTCAGCGCCTCCGGATTGACATAGTCGTCGGAATCGACGAACATGATCCACTTCCCCGCGGCCTCCCGAACGCCCCGGTTCCGGGCGGCGGACACCCCGGCGTTGGGGACGTGAAGGACCCGGACCGATTCCACACCGGCATAGCTGTCCGGCACCGGCCGGTATTCCTCCGGTGATCCGTCGTCGACAACGATCACCTCAACATCCGGCAGCCGCGCCGCCAGGATGCTCTCCATGCACCTCAGAAACAGCCCCCGCGGCGTCCGGTAATAGGGGATGACGATGCTGATGACACGATCCATACCGACCTCCGCAGCGGTTCGCTCAGATGCTGACGCCATAGCGCCCGAGGATCTTCTTCCCGTTCTCGTAGGAGCCGTAGTGCAGGATGTCCTCCGACTCGAACATGACGTCAAACGTCTCCTCCAGTTCGGAGATCAGCGACAGGTGCGCCACTGAATCCCACTGCGGCACGTCCTTGAAGGTGAACGCGTCGTTCAGCGCCGCTTCCCCGACGCCCAGCACCCGCATGAACACCTGATTGTACTTTTCCAGATTGGTCATTGTCTACCATCCCCGTTCGCTCTTCATGGTACAGGAACCCGCAGCCGTCCGGAAAACCCCTCCGAACGGCTGTCCCGATCCCCGGATCCCCTGAAGCTGCTTACTTGTTCATCAGCGCGACGATGTCGCCCACCGTCTTGAAGCCCTTGATGACGTCGCCGGTCAGCTTCACGTCGAACTCGTCCTCCATCAGAACGATCAGCGACAGCTTGGCCATGGAGTCGTACTCGTCGATGTCGTCCAGCGCCATGTCCTCGTTCAGGTCGCCTTCCTCCAGCTCCAGCATGTCTTCCAGCAGCGCCAGTTTCTCACGGTTCGTCATGTCTTTTTCCTCCTGTTTTTTCCTTCTGCATATTTACATCAGCGTTCCGCTGAATGCAAGCTCTCCTCAGTCAATGACCTCGTCCAGCGCCACGTCGTCGGAATAGCCGTCGTCGAAGGTCTCCTTGCCCTCCGTCAGGGGCAGGATGTCCTTCACGTTGATCCGGAAGCCCACCACGCCCCAGGAGAGGCCGATGCCGAAGGCGCTGGTCAGCAGGTTCACCACCCGGTCCTCGTCCGACGCGCCGTACTTGTCCACGATGGCCAGGGGCACCGACGCGCCGCTGGTGTTCCCGAAGCGGTCCAGGCAGACCGGAACCTTCTCCATCGGCATGCCCACACGCTTGGCGATGTTTTTGAGGATCATCATGTTCGCCTGGTGGAGCACCAGCTCGTCGTAATCCTCCAGGGTGGTGGCGGTCTTTTCCATATACGCCTTGATCAGCGCCGGCACCTCGCCGATGGTGAAATTGAACACGCCGATGTCATCCCCGGGGATGCTCTCCGGCCCGATGGGATGGCGCCACCCGTTGTACGGGGAAGAAAGCGCCTTGAAACCGTTGCCGTCGCTCATCAACGCCGAACTGAAACCGCCCTCCTCGCACTTCTCCAGGAGGATGGCCGCGCTGGCGTCGCCGAAGAGCAGGCCGGTGTTGGAGGACCGCTTCAGTTTTTGATGCTTGCGGCCCCGGGCCAGGGTGTCGCCCACCGTCACCAGACCCTTGGCGGCGGAGGAGGACATCAGCAGGCTGGCCACCATGCCCACGCCGTACACAAAGCCGGAGCAGCCCAGGTTCACGTCAAACACCAGACAGTCCTTGGACAGGCCGAGGCGCTTCTGGATCACCAGCGCCGTGGAGGGCGTCCGGTAGTCCGGTGTCTGGGTGATGTTGATCAGCACGCCGACCTCCTCGGGCTTGAAGTAGCCGGCCTCCATGATCTGCTTGGCGGCGGCGTAGGAGTGGTCCGCGGCGGTCTGCTCGGGATCGCACCGTCTCCGCTGCTTGATGCCGGTGCTCTTGATGAACTGGCGGATAAACTTGGGATCCTCCTTCGGATCATTCAGCTTGTCCTCGATGTTCATGACGATCTCCGGGACGGAGGCCGCGATGGCGGAGATCCGGATGTGATCGTAAGTGCTGAAAATCATGGTTTTGCTCCTTTCTGTCGGCGGGCCTGACGGTTCACACGCCCATGGATCCGGGCTTTATGTTGTTTCGTATTTCAGCAGGATGTGTAGCCGCCGTCCACCGGCATGGCGACCCCTGTGATAAAACCGGACGCTGGGCTGAGCAGGAACGCGATGGCCGCGGCCACTTTTTCCGTTTCGCCGATCCCCAGGTACTGTCTGCTCAGGGTTTTCCGGACAGCTTCGCTGTCGGCCCCCCGTGACTGGATAAAATACTCATTCATCTCGGTGCGGACCATGCCCGGCGCCACCGTGTTGATCCCGATCCCCTTCTCAGCCAGCTCCACGGCCATGCACCGCATCGCGCCGTCCATCGCCGCCTTGGACCCGGAATACGCCGTGTGCGCCTTGTCTCCGCACGTCGCCGCCACGGACGACACGCCCACGATCCGGGCCCCGCCGTTGAAGCGGCCCTTTCTGCTGAACTGCCGGACGCTCTCGACAAAGCCGAAGAAGTTGACGTTCATGACCTGCCGGAGTTTTTCCGGTTTCAGCATGTTCAGCGCCATCGAGCCGGTGATGCCCGCCGAGTAGACCAGTCCGTCCAGGGGGCCGTGCTCCTGAACGACCGTCTTGATCAGCGTCTCGATCTGTTCGGGGACCTCCATGTCCGCGACATACAGGCCGTGGTGCTCCCCCTCCAGCAGGGCGAGGGTTTCCCGCAGCCTTTCCTCCGTTCGGGCGGCGAGATACACCTCCGCGCCCAGCCGGCTCAGGGTGACGGCCGTCTGCCTGCCGATCCCGGAGGAAGCGCCGATCACCAGGATCTTTCTGCCTTGCAGCTCAATCAGGTCGCTCATGGCGCACCCCCTTCCGAAGGGTTCTCCCGCGGATACCCGTCCGAGAAATAATCGTCCGTGTGCACCAGCGGCAGGATGTCCCGGACGTCGATGGGCAGCGCGACGGTAGACCAGGACAGGCCGATGCCGAAGCCGCAGCACAGCGCGTTGATCACCCGCTCCTCCCGCAGATCGCCATAGGCGTGCACCAGGGTAATGGGAATGGAGGAGGAGCTGGTGTTGCCGAACCGGCCCAGGGAGACCGGCACTTTTTCCGGGGGGAAACCGGTCTTCTTGCCGATCCGCTTCATGATCATCAGGTTGGCCTGATGCAGCACCAGGCAGTCGTAATCCTCCGGCGTCTTTCCCTCCGCCTCCATGTACGCGGTGATCTGGTCCGCGGCCTCGGAGGTGGCAAAGTTGAATACGGCGATCTCGTCCATCCGGGTGCCGGGGCGCTCGCCCTCCGGCCTGTCGGGATTCCGGAAGCCGCCGTACGGCTTAATGATCGCCTTGTATCCCGCCCCGTCCGTGTGGGAGGAGACCAGGATCGGCGCGGCCGCCGTTTTCTCCACCAGGGTCGCCGTTCCGGAATCGCCGAACAGCAGCTGGGCGGAATGCCCGACCTTCTCCGGGTTGATCCGGCTCTTCTCCCGGGCCGACGTATCGCCTGCCAGCAGCAGCCCGTACCTGCACTGCGTGCACATCAGCAGGCTGCTCAGCACCGTGAGGCCGTAGGTGTAGCCGGAACAGCCCAGGTTGACGTCGAAGGCGATGCAGCTCTTGTCCAGGCCCAGGCGGTGCTGGAGGACGCAGGCGGTGGCCGGAATGGGATAATCGCTGGTCTGGGTCACAAAGACCAGAACGCCGATCTCGCCGCGGTCGATCCCCTTTTCATCGAGGATCCGCTCCGCCGCCGCACAGCAGAAGTCCGATGTGCACTGGTTCGGATTCGCGGAATACCGCCCCTCCACACCGGTCGTTTTCACAAACTTCCTGAGGACGGCCTCATCCTCGTCGGAGATGTCGTAGACACTCTTCCATTGCCCGGGCACCGCCGCGGCCAGGCCGATCACCCGGATATCGTGCAGATTCGAGTACATGAACCCATCCCTTCTTTCGAGGATTCGCCGTCTGCGCGGTCCCCGCGATCCGAACCGTCTCCTCAGCAGGAAGCGTAGCCGCCGTCCACGGGGAGCATCACGCCGGTGACCCGGCGGGACGCGGGCGAGAGCAGGTAGATGATGGCGTCGGCCACATCGGCGGGGGCATTCATCCCCAGATACTGGCGCGAGGGAGCCTGGATCTTCATCTCCGTGTTCTTCATCTCGGCCTTCATGCCCATGAACTCCACAAACATGGCCGTCTCCGTGGCCGCCGGCTGGACCGTGTTGAACCGGATGCCCTTCCCGCCCAGTTCCACCGCCAGGCACCGCATGGCGCCGTCGATGGCCGCCTTAGACGCGGCGTAGGCGGCCTGAGCCGGCGCGCCGTGGGTCGCGGCGATGGAGGAGATGGCCACCACGCTCATGCCCTCGTTGAAGCGGCCCTTCTTGCTCAGGACGCGGGTGATCTCGAACCAGGAGTAGAAGTTCACCAGCATGATCTTGTTCAGCCGGTCGAACTTATAGTTGATCAGCGGCAGGTTCTTCACGATGCCGGCGCAGTGGACAAAGCCGTCGAAGGGGCCGCTCTGCTTGACGATGTCCACCACCAGCGGCTCCAGCTCCTCCGTCCGGGCCAGATCCACCGTGTGGATGGTGTGGCCCTCCCCCGCCAGCATGGACAGGGTCTCCCGGAGGCCTTCCTCCTGGAGGTCCAGGATGGAAACCCGCGCGCCCAGCTCGCTGAGCGAAATGGCTGTCTGGCGGCCGATGCCGGAAGCGCCTCCGGTGATCAATACATGCTTCCCCGCCATCTGAATAAAGTCTTTCATGCCATGTCCTCCTCTTTCGCTCCGCGTCATCCCTGCAGGATGCCGCCGTCCATGACGATGCTGGTCCCGGTGATGGTTTTGGTGGCGTCGCTGAGCAGGAACGCGATCACATTGGCCACCTCAATCGGATCGCTGATCCCCATGAACTGCCTCTCCTCCAGCTCCTTGAGTTCCGGGCTCTCCGGATGGTTCCGGACAAAGTCCTCGTACATCTCGGTCTTCACCCAGCTGGGGGCGATGGAGTTGATCCTGATCCTCCGGCTCTTCAGGTCGCAGACCATGCAGCGGATGGAGGCGTCGATGGAAGCCTTGCTGGCGCTGTACGCCGCCTTGGTGGGCTTTCCGTGGAAGCTGCCGGTGGACGACAGGGCCACGATGCTGCCGCCGTCGGAGAACCGTTTTCTCTGGGTGAGGCAGCGCACGAACTCCATGAAGGAGAGATAGTTGATCTTCATCGTCCACAGGATGTCGTCGGTCCGGGTGAGCTTCAGGGGCCGCATGGGCGCGACGCCCGCGCAGTGAACAAACCCGTCCATCGGGCCCCGCTCATCGCAGAGCTTTTTCACCATCGGCTCGATGGTCTCCAGTTCCAGGAGGTTGATGTAGTAGCCCGCGTGCCGGTCCCGGCCCAGCTCGTCCATCAGCGGGACCATCTTTTCCAGGAACACATCAGCGATGTACACATGCGCGCCCAGGTCCGCCAGCAGATGAGCCGTGACCCGGCCGATGCCGCCCGTCGCGCCCGTGAGCAGGATTTTCTTCTCCGTCAGGTCCATCGGATTGATCATCCGCGCTTCTCCCTTCTCACATCAGCATTTCCGGCGTGATCTTGCCTTCCTCGAACCATTCCCCGGTCTTCACCACCGGGAACACCCGGGCGGTGTCAATCTCCGCGTTCATCACGCCCCAGGACAGCCCGATGCCAAAGCCCGCCATCAGCGTTTTCTTCACACCCTCGTCCCGGTCTCCGTAGTTCGCGCACAGCGTCAGCGGAATGGAGATGCCGCCGGAGTTGCCGTACTCCTCCAGGGAGGTGGGCACCTGGTCCGCTTTCAGCCTGAACTTCCGCGTGAGCTGCTGGATGATGAAGCCGTTGGCCTGGTGGAAGGCAAACAGGTCATAGTCCTCCGTGGCGGTTCCCGTGTGCGCCAGATAATCCCGGATGGTCCGGGGCACGTCGGAGATGGCGAAGGAGAAGACGGAAGTGCCTTCCATATAGATATCGTAGAGGGAGCGCTCGATCCCGTCGCCGCACATAAAGGTGTCCCGGGGCGGGTTCATGTCCCGGAAGCCCCCCGCCGGCAGGATGATGGTCTTGAAGCGGTTGCCGTCGCTGCGGAGCAGAGCCGTGGAGGACGCCCCCGGCCGGCGCTCCAGCAGGATGGCCGCGCCGGCGTCCCCGTACATCATGGCGATGGACTTGTCCAGGGGGTGCACCAGCTTCGACGCGGTTTCCCCCATCAGCAGCAGGCCGTAGGCGATGTCGGAGCGCTCCATCATGCTCATGGCGGTCTGGAGGCCGTAGACAAACCCGGAACAGCCCAAGCCGATGTCCATGGCGGCGCAGTCCACCGGCAGACCCAGCCGGTGCTGCAGCACGCAGGCCGTGGCGGGCCGGCGGTAATCCGGCGACTGGCTCACGAAGAGCAGGGCGCCGATCTTTTCCCGGTCCACGGGCAGCTGCCGGAAGAGGGCTTCCGCCGCCGCGTACGCCAGGTCGCCCGCCGTCTGTTCCGGCAGCGCTTTGTACATCGCCCGGATGCCGGTCCCCGCGGTGAACTTGGCCGTGATCTCCTCGCCGAACACCGGCGTGAAGCTCTCCACGGTCACCCGCCGATCCGGCACGGCACAGGCCATGCCCGCGATGCCGATCCCTTGGCTATACAGAAAAGCCACGCAGCCGCCTCCCTTCCCTGTCAAATTGAAAGTCCCGGAAGTGCCCCGGATAAACCCGCACACCGTCCGGGATCTCAGCCAGCCTGGGCAGACTGACCGCCGTCCACTGCCGCCTGCTTCCGCCGGGGAGCCGCAGCTCCGTGTCCGAATTCTCCATCAGGCTGTCCCCCGAGAAGAACCGGTCGCCGTCCAGCAGGATGCCCGTGCTTCCCCGGGAGTGCCCCGGCAGCTCAAAAAGCCGGAATTCGTGTCCCCGCCAGTCGAAGACAACGCGGTCCTCAAAAGTCTCGTCCGCCCGGCAGACATAGGCCTCGTCCGCTTCGGGCTCGCTGTCCAGTTCGATCCAGGTCTGCAACTGGCAGAACACCCGGAACAGGCTCGCCATGTTTTTCCGGGCGTCGGCGATGTTCGCGGCGCAGGCCCCGCTGCACAGCACCGGCCCGGCCCCGCGCTCCCGGAACAGGTTGACACCGGAGATATGGTCGTAGTGCTCGTGGGTCAGCAGGATCCTGTCCACCGTCAGCCCCTGAACCGCCGCCGTGTTCCGGCAGGGATCGATGACCACGGCGTGGCCGTCCTCCGCGATGACATACATGTTGGAGGCCAGCAGGTCAGATTCCAGGCGCCGGATCTCCATCATGCGCCCAGCGCCTCCAGGGTATTCTGAAGGGTCTTCACGTCCTCCACCCGGAGCGCCGTCACGTCCTTGAGGGTCTTCTTCACCAGGCCGGTGAGGGTCTTCCCCGCGCCGCACTCGATGAAGGTATCGACGCCCGCGTCCCGCATGTTCTGAAGGGTGGCCACCCAGCGGACCGGGCTCATGGCCTGGCGGACCAGCAGCGCCGCGATGTCCTCCCCCGGCGCGGCCGGCAGGCCGTTGACGTTCATGTAGACGGGAATGGCCGGCTCGGAAAAGCGCACACCGCCCAGGGCGGTCTCCAGCTTCCGGGCCGCGGGCTCCATCAGGGCGCAGTGGAAGGGCGCGCTGACCGCCAGCCGGACGCTGCGGATGTTCTCCGCCGCCGCCAAGGCACAGGCCTCGTCCACCCCGGCCGCCGTGCCGGAGATCACCGTCTGCACCGGGCTGTTGTAGTTGGCCGCCACCACGTATCCCGCGGTGACCTTGCCGCAGATGGCCTCCACCTGCTCCGCCGAAGCGCCCACGAAGGCCGCCATGGCGCCCTCGCCGGGGGCCACCGCCTCCTGCATGGCGTCCGCCCGGACCTGGATGGTGCGGAAGGCGTCCTCAAGGGAAAAGACCCCGGCGTGGGCCAGCGCGGCATACTCGCCCAGGGAGAAGCCCGCGGCGGCCTCCGCCCGGATGCCATGAGCCCCCAGCACCGCCGCGGCCGCCAGATCGCCCGCCAGCATGCAGGGCTGGGTGTTGTGGGTCAGGTTCAGCTCCTCCTGGGTCCCGTCGAAGCACAGGGCGGAGATCCCCCGGCCCAGCACGGCGTCGGCGCAGTCGAACACGGCCTTGGCCGCCGGCTCCGCTTCCCAGAGGTCCTTCATCATGCCGGGATACTGGGCGCCCTGGCCGGAAAACAGAAACGCGATCTTCATGCCGCCGTCCTCCTTGTCACTCAAGCTCCCGCATCCTGCGGGCGGGGTTGCCCAGCACCGTGGTGCCGGCTTTCACGTTGGTGAACACAATGCTGCCGGCCGCAACCGTGGCGCCGTCCCCGATCTTTTTCCCCGGAACGACGAAAACATGGCCCCCGATGTTCACCTCGGCGCCGATCTTGCAGTCGCCGCTGAGGCCCGTGCCCGGCATGATGCTGGTGTAATCCCCGATGGTGACGTCGTGCCCCACGTTCACCTGCTGGTTCAGCAGGACGCCCGCGCCGAGCCTGCAGTTCACGGAGACGGACGCGCCGCCGTAGAGGACGCAGCCCGGTCCGATCTCCGAATGGGGGCCCACAAAGGCGCTGACCGCCAGGATGCTCTCAAAGCGGACGCCCTTCTCCATCAGTTCCCGCTGCACCTTTCCCTTGATATGCGGGCTCCCCACGGTGCAGGTGCACACCGTGTCGTCCTTGTGGTCCAGGATCCAGTCATGCCCGCCCAGCCAGGGATACCCGTTGATCATCGTCCCCTCGCCGAACTGGGGCCCGTCGTCCAGGAAGCCCAGCAGTTCGTAGGTCGGGCAATAGCCGTTCAGCACCTCGATGATGGAGGCGACCTCCTTGCCGAATCCCCCGGCCCCGATCAGAACAATGCGTTTCATTGGCGTACGGCTCCTCCGCTGTCCTCACTGCGCCCCGGTCTGTTCCGGTTTCGCTTCCGTTCCCATGAACTCTTCCATGGTGGCCTCGCCCGCGGCGCTGATGCCCTCGCGCTTCACAACGCTCTTCACCGTCCGGAAAATGATCTTCCAGTCCCCCAGGAAGGTGACGCGGTCCACGTAGCGGACGTCCCAGTCAAACTTCTCCTCCCAGGTGATGGCGTTGCGGCCGTTGATCTGGGCCAGCCCCGTGAAGCCGGGACGGACCTCGTGCCGGCGGGCTTGGTGGGCGTTGTACCGGGTCAGGTACTGCACCAGCAGCGGGCGCGGGCCCACCACCGCCATGTCTCCTTTGAGAATGTTGAACAGCTCCGGCAGCTCGTCCAGGGAGGTGGAGCGCAGCAGGCGGCCGAACTTCGGCAGGCGCTGGTCGTCCGGCAGCAGGTTCCCCTCCGCGTCCCGGGCGTTGGTCATGGACCGGAACTTATGCAGCCTGAAGATCTTGCCGTTCCTCCCGGGGCGGTCCTGGGAAAACAGCACCGGCGAACCCAGCTTGACCCGGACCAGGATCGCCAGGATCAGGATCACCGGGCTGAGAACAATCAGAGCCAGCAGCGCGCACAGGAAATCCTGCGGCCGCTTGACAAACCGCTCGTAAGGCCCGTAGGCTTTATGCTTCATCTCCATCACCTGCACCGTCTTCCTGGTCCCGGCAGCGGCCCGCTCCGTCAATCCTCGCCGTACAGGAACTCCAGCATCGCCGCGCGGTTGACTTCCTTGTCCACCAGGTGTCCCTGGGCGCCCGCCACCAGGTCGTAGGGCTGGGTGGCTTCCACAGGGAAGATCCGCCACTCCACCAGCTCGAAGATGTTCACGCCCTGAACGGAGGCGTTGAAGGCCGTGCGGGCCAGGGTGAGGGTGACGTCGGCGATCTCTTCCTCAGTCAGGTTGTTGTAAGCCATCTCAAAGATGGGCGCGATCTGCTGGCGGATGAAGGCGAGGTCCTCCTCCGTGGGCTCATCCAGGTTGATGACGCGGCGCCCGTTCACCGTGCTGGCCGCCGGCGCGCCGTTCTGGTTGGTATAGAAGAGGATCCGTTCCGACATGCAGCGTCCGACGCTGTCGAACAGCTTCGAGATGACCTTCGCGTCCCGCTCGCAGCAGTTGTAGACCGAATCGTACTGGAGCCAGCCGTAGGCCACCGACTGCAGGCCGTTGAGGTGCGTGGCGGGGCCGTACTCGTTCAGGTAGTTCTCCTCCGCGATCAGCTCCAGCGCCATCTGGCTCAGCATGCCCATGTTCACCTTGGCCTGGATCTGCGCCTTCTTGGAACCCACCATGCCGTTCAGGGCGTTTCGCTCCGCCCGGGTGATATCGACGGTCACGCCGCCGTAGGCATCGATCAGGGCCGCCAGGTTCAGGTAGTTCAGGGACATGTAGTGGTCGATGTCCATGTCAAAGTTCTGGTCAAAAACCTTCAGCGTCTCCTCCGGACCGTTGTTCCGGTAGGGCATGTCGATCCGCTGGGGAAGGTCATAGCCCTCGTATTCGATAAAGGCATCCCAGGTGAACATCATCAGGCGGATCCTTCCGTCCGTGGGGTTCATGGCGATCACCATGATGGTGTTGCCGGCGTTGCCGCCGCTGTTGTTCATGCCCTCATTGCAGATCAGGAGGAAATTGACCCAGTCGTCCATCGGGTCGCCGCCCTCCGCCCAGGCTGTCGCCGTCAGCATCAGGCACAGCGCCGCCAGCACCGCCGCCAGACGGAAGAGGCGGCTCTTTCTCTCCGGAAATCTCAGCATCTTTCATGCCCTCCTTCCCGTGGGATCACTCGGGCTGGACGCGCACCTGCGTCCGGTTCTCGTCATAGCGGCTGGTCACGACCAGCTGGCCGTTCCTGTCGTAGTAGCCGCTCCAGCCGGCGATGCCGTCCGTGTTGTTGGTCAGCTTGTTGAAGTGGTCCAGGTACCGCTCCCCGACCAGGCGGTTCTCATCGTCAAAGGTCCGCTCCACGCTGGCATAGCCCTGGCCGCATTCGGTGGGAGCGCCCTTCTCGTCGTAGTAGCCTTCCCAGACCATGTTGCCGCTCTCGTCCTGCTCGTACTCCAGGATGGCGTAGCCGGCGGCGGTGACCACGGGGCTGCCGTCCTGGCCGATGTAAGTGGTCTTGTGGATCCGGGTGACGGGGTAGTACAGCACGGTGAGGCCCCAGGCGCCGTTGCTCGCCTGGGCGGGCTCGCCGTCCACGTCGAGGTAGTACTGGAAGTATTTCTCCACGTTGGCGGAATTGCTGAGGTCGTAGTCGTAGGCGATGCCGGCATAGCCTTCCCCGTTCACCGCGGGATTGCCCTCGGCGTCCAGCCAGGTTTCCTTCGCCAGGTTGCCGAAGGAGTTGTACTCGCTCCGGATGCCGTAGGCGCCGTTGACCATGACGCTGCCGCCGTTCTCGTCGAAGTAGCGGATCAGGGACACCTGCCCGCGGCTGGTGTACTCCCGGATGATCATGTTGCAGCCGTCCGGCCCGTTGATGGGCTGGTTCTCCGCGTTGAAATACCGCTCCTCGATGATCCGGTCGTAGCGGTCATAGGTCAGCAGGGTGTAGGGGATGCCGCTGTTCTTTCCGGCGATGGATCCGTCCTCTCCCCGCATGAGGTATGTCCGCCTGTCCGTATCCTCCGAGATGAGGATCCTGTGGCTGTAGCCGTTGATGGCCACGGGGGCCCTGTCCTTGTTCAGGTACTCTTCCTCCTGGACGATGCCGCTCTCCGCATAGCTGACGGTGTGCAGCGCGAAGCCTTCCTGGTTGTTCACCAGCTGATCGCGCTCGTCGTAGTACTCCTCGCGGATCAGCCGGCCTTCCTCGTCCGTCTCCGCGATCCGGTAGGCGTAGAGCTTGCTGACGGACAGCGCCGCCGAGTCGCCGGCGTCGTAGTAGCGCTCGGACGTTACATTGCCCAGATCGTCGTAGGTGAAGCGGGCCACCGCGTAGCCCAGGGTGGTGTTGGTGAGCTTGTCCTCGGTGTCGTAGTAGGCCTGCTCCGTGATGTTGCCGAGGGGATCATAAACGGCCGTCTTCTTCCAGTAGCCGTTCCGGTTGTTGATGGGATGGCCGGCCCGGTCGTAGTAGCTGATGGAGGTTTCCCGGCCCGCCAGGTCGTAGGTGTAGCGGATCTCCGCGTATTCGTTGAAGGCGGAGACCGGGCGGCCCGCGCCGTCGAAGAAGCGGATCGCCATGAGGCGGCCGTCCGCGTCCAGCGTCCGGACATAGTAGGAATACCGGCCCGAACTGTGGATCGCCGGTCCGCCCTGGATGTTGATCAGGTGCATCTCGGTCCGGTTGTTCCGGCTGTCGTAGACATAGGTGCACTCGGCATAGCCGTAGCGGCACCAGGTGAGGTCGCCGTTCTTGTTGTAGTAGGACTGGCGGATCACGTTGCCGCCGTTGTCGTAGACATAGCCGATGGCGGCATACCCCTCGTTGACCACAAAGGGCTTGCCCTCCTCATCCAGGTACTCCTCTTTCAGGAGGCGCTTGCGGCTGTCCCAGGTGTTCCGCTTCATGGCGTACCCGTGGACGCAGGGCACCGGCGTATCGTCCATGCCCAGGTAGGTTTCCACCAGGATGCTGCCGTTCTTGTCCAGGGTGCGCTGGATCGACGTGTAGCCGGAGCTGATGTACACCCGGTTGTATTCCTCGTCCCGGTAGGTCAGGCCGATGACGTACTGGTTCTCGTCATAGCGGTAGTCCACCACCGCGTAGCCGTCCTTGCAGAGGGTCGGCTGGCCGTAGATGTCCGTGAAGGTGACCCGCCACGGCTTGCTCTGGTCCGCGTATTCGTAGGTGATGCCCGCGTAGCCGTCGGAGATGATGACGGGCAGGCCCTTGGTGCTCAGGTATGTCTCCTTAGTCTTCCGGTCCTGCGAGTCGTATTCGTAGACGATGGTGGCGTAGCCCAGAGCGGTCTCCACCGGCTGCATGCCGGGGGTCAGGTATTCCAGCCGTTCCAGCAGGCCGCGGTTGGAATAATGCCGCCGCACCACCGCCACCCGGTGGGTCAGGGAGGCGATGCGCTCCAGCTCGTCGAGGTACTGCTCCAGGATCACGTGGTGGTTCTCGTCGTACTCCCGCTGCCAGACGCTGAAGCCCTCCGGCAGGCGGGTCAGCTCGTCCTCCTCGTTCAGGTAGCGGACCTGCGCCACGTTGTCGGCATTGTCGTAGACATAGGCGATGGCGGAATAACCCTTGGCCGTCATGACCCGCTCCATGGCGGTGTCCAGATAACTCTCCTGGATCTTGCGGTTCCGGGCGTCATAGTCGTAGGTGACCGCCGCGTATCCGCCCTCCGTCATCACGGCCTGGTCGTTGAGCCAGTAGACGGTGCGGACCACGTTTCCGGCCTTGTCGTACTCGTTGGTCATCCGGTTGTAGCCGTCGGCGAGCACGGCGGGCTGCCCCTCGCAGGTGTACCAGGCCTGCTCCGTGCACCGGCCGTCCGCGTCCCGCTGATAGGTCACGTAGCTGAAGGGGCCCTGGCGGGTCTGCAGGATATACTGGCCGTCCTGGCCGAAGTACGCCTCACTGGTCAGGAAGCCCTGACCGTCCCAGGTCTGGACCCTCCGGGCATAGCCGCTGACCTGGTTGATCAGGTTCCCGTTCTCGTCCGTAAAGGTCTCCGACAGCAGCCTGCCCATGTCGTTGTACGTGCAGGTCCGCGCCGCGTAGCCCTTCGTGGACACCACCGGGGCATTGTCCCTGTCGAGGTAGGTCTCCGTCAGCACGTTCCCGCTGCCGTCATAGGTGTACTCCACCGCGGCGTAGTCGCCCCGGAGCATGAAGGGGGTCCCGGTCTCGTCGAAATACCGCTCGCTCAGCAGGCGGCTCTCGTTGTCCAGTTCCCGGACCGTCACGGCCGCGCCGGCCCGCACGTCGGTGATCTTGCCGTCGGCGCCGTAGTGCACTTCCCGCAGCAGGTTGCCCTTCAGGTCATACTGCCGGATCAGGGAGGCGTAGCCGTCCGGGCATTCCACCGGGTCGTCCTCCGTCCCGTAGTAGGCCTCCGACAGCATATGGCCGTCCGCGTCCCAGGTGCGCCGGATCCGGTGATAGCCGTCCGCGATCACCGTGGGCTGCAGGCCCTCGTCGAAGTACGCCTCACCCGTGAGGTTGTTGCGGTAATCGAAGGTCATCTCCCGGCGGGCGTAGCCGAAGGAGGTCTCCACCGGCTTCCGGTCCGCGCCCAGGTACGTCACGGACCGCAGCACGCCGCCGGCCGTGTACACGTTGACGATGACCGCATAGCCGTCCCGGTTCACGATGAGCTCGCCGGCGGCGTCATAGTAGGCTTCCTCCAGGGTGTGGCCGGCGGCGTCCGTTTTGCGCTCCAGCCGGGCATACTTCACGGAGGAGGGGGCCACCGGGTCGCCGTTCTCGTCGAAATACGCCCGGTAGGTCAGGTTCCTGTTGGCGTCATACCGCTGCTCATAGGAGGCGTAGCCCACCGCCCGGAGCACCGGCTTGCCCTCCGTGTCCAGATAGGTGACGCGGCTGACCAGGTTGGTCTGCTCGTCGTATTCCAGGCTGCGGCCCGCGTAGCCGTCGCTGACCATCACGGGCTCGCCTTCCGTGTCGAAGAAGGCTTCGCGCACCATGTTGTGGCGTTGGTCATACTCCCGCCGGACGGTGGCGCTGCCGTTGACCAGCATGGGTTCGTCGTCCGCGTTGAAGTAGGAGACGGAGGTGACGTTGCCGCTGCGGTCGTAGGTGTACGTCACGGCGGCGTGGCCGTCGTAGAGGATCGGCTCCCCGTCCGCGCCGAAGTACTTCTCCCCCGTCCGGTGGCCGGAATGGTCGTAGGTGTGCACCTGGGCCGCGTAGCCGCCCCGCACCGCCGTCAGCCGGCCGGCCGCGTCAAAGGTGGCGCTCCAGAGGATGTGGCCGTGCCAGCCGTACTCCTCCAGCAGCGTGGCGTAGCCCAGGTGGCTGTCCACGGGCTTTCCGTAGATGTCGTAATACCGGGCCGTGGTCTGGGTCAGGTTGCGGTTGAAGGTGTAGACCACGCGGTGGGCGCCGTTGGAGACGGAAACATCCGGCTGCCCGGCGTCATCGCAGTAGGTTTCCGTCAGCAGCAGGTTCATCTTGGGGCCGCCGTAGGTCATGTAGCGCGCGAAAACGCCGTCCGTGCTTTCCACGGGCTGCCCGTCCTCGTCGAAATACGCCTCGAAGCAGGGCGGGTCCTCCACGCCGGTGGTGGCGTAGTCGTATTCGATGGAGGCGTACTGGAACTCGTTGTTGCGGGTGGGCTGCCAATGGTCGTCCATGTACACGGTCCGGATGACCTGCCCGTTGCTGTTGAACTCGTTGACGATGCCGGCGATGCCCGCCTTCACCTCGATCAGTTCCATGGTGGGTCCCAGGTACCGGGTGATCTGGGCGATCTGGGACGTCAGCTTCCAGCGCCGCTCCACGTCCGGGTTCTTGGGAAAGATCCGCCTTCCGACGAACTCCACCCGGGCATAGCCGTACATGCACTGGGTGTACTGGTCCACCGTGTCGTAGTAGGTGACGCTGTAGTCAAAGTCCGACCCGTTGTACCCGTACTCGATCATCGAATAGCCTTCGCTGATCATGGTCCGCAGGTCGTCCGCGCCGAAATACCGCTCGAAGTGGACATACTCGCTGTCGTCGTAGTACTCGTAGGTGATCTTGGCGTACCCCTGCAGCAGCTTGATCAGGCTGCCGTCCACGCCCCGGTAGGTCCGCTCGATGATGCGGCGGAGCTCATCCCGGGTCAGATCCAGGGTCGCGTAGCCGTCCGAACAGAGGATCGGCTTGCCCGAGGCGTTGAAGTACGCCACCTGGATCAGGTCCGCGTTCGCGTCGTAGGTGCGGACGCTGCGGTGCCAGTGCTTGGCGCCCAGGACCTTGATCCCGCTGACCCCGTAGATCTCCTGGGTCAGCAGCAGGGGCTCCTCCTGCTCCTCGTTCAGGGTGCCCGGCAGCGCGTACTCCGACACGACGACCGCGCCGCCCTCCGAGCCCACCAGCGGCGAGCCGTCCGCGTCCAGGTAGCGCTTCGTCACGGTGACCACCGTGTCCGCCCGCTCATAATCGTAAAGGGTCTGGGCGTAGGCGCCGTCCGGGCGGACCAGGCTGCCGGCGGCATCGAAATACTCGCTGGACAGGATCCACTCCCCGTCCCCGGACTCAAGGTCCCAGGCGTCCCGGCGGCTGCTGTAGCTGCCGGGGACCTCCGCGCGGCTCCCGTCGGGGGCGTAGCGGTCCTCGGTGAGGAGCTGGGAATCGCCGTTGTGGTCCTTGAAGTACGTGTACTCCGCCACGGCATAGCCGCCGTCGGCCGTCACGGGCTCCCCGTTCAGGCCGGTGAAGGACTCCCTGAGGAGGTTGCCGTCGGCGTCCCATTCATAATCGGCACGGTAAAACCCCCGGCTGTTCAGGGCCGGATTTCCGTCCAGGTCGCGGGCGGTCTCCGAGATCAGGTTGCCGTCCTTGTCCCACACGCAATCGGTTTCCGTCAGTTGGGGGAACGTCAGGCCGGAGCCCGCCGCCGCTTCCGCCCCCGCCGTCAGCGGAAGAGAAAGCGCTAATGTCAGCAAGATCAGGATCGTCAGGATCCTCAGCACGAAATGCCGTTTCATCTCTGTTCCTCCCTCGTCTGCTCGTCGGCTCCGTCCGCCGCGGGAAGGCTGTCATAGCGGTGATAGTAGCTGCGGTAACGGCGTTTGCTGAAACTGTCCTGTCCGAACTTCGTGCCGTAGAACACAAAGCCCAGCAGGTTCATTCCCGCCAATTCCGCGGAAATAAGAGCCTTTTTGATCTCCCTGTGGTCCGAGAAGCTCTGCCGCACCACAAAGAGCGTTCCCGCCGTCAGCCTGGTCAGGATCAGGCCGTCGGTGACCACGTTGATGGGCGGCGTGTCGATGACCACCAGGTCGTAGACCGTCAGCATGTCGTCCAGCGTCTCCCGCATCAGCTGAGAGCTCAGGAGCTTGCCGGGATTGGGGGCCACATGACCGGCCGGCACGATCTTCAGGGTTTCATATCCCGTGTCCAGCAGAACGTCACGCCATCCGCAGTGCGCCACCAGCACGTCCGTCAGGCCCAGGGCCTTGTCGTCGTACTGGAACATCTCCCGCTGGCAGGCCCGGCGCAGGTCGCCGTCCAGAAGGATGACCCGCTTGCCGCTCATGGCCACGGAGATGGCCAGGTTCGCCGCGATGGTGGACTTGCCCTCGCTGGCGACGGAACTGGTCACCGCCACCACATGGCGCTCGTTCTCCGGAATGGTGTAGATCAGGTTGGTGTGGAGCTTGGCGTAGCTCTCGATGATGTCCAGGTCGCTCTTTTCGCTGAGGCGGTACTTCTCCGGATCGGTATCCTTTCCGCCGATCCGGCGGATGGTGCCCAGCACCGGCGGCGTGTAGCGGTCCGTGAGCTCCTGCACGTCAGACACCTTGTGGTTCAGCATGAAGAACACCAGCAGCGGCAGCAGCGACACGGCCGCCGCCAGGAGGCCGTAAACCACGGCGCGGCGCAGCGGGGAACTGGTATAAGGAGCGGCCGTCTGGGCGTAGTCGATGATCTGGACATCGCCGGCGTTCACCACCCGCTTGATCTCGGCGGGCGCCACGTCCAGCACCATGTTGCAGATGTTGATGGACAGCTGCGGGTCCGCCGTCGTACAGTTGACCCGCACCACGCTCGTCTCGCCGACGGACTGCATGCTGATGGTGGAGGCGATAAAGCTCGACTGGATCCCGGGGTAAATGGCGTCCAGCTCCTCCGCCACCTTGTCCATCACCTTGTTGCTCTTCACCACAATGGAATAGGTGTCGATCAGCTGCACCGCGGTGTTCAGGTCCGACTGGCTGACCTGCTGATAGTTCACCATGTTGACGTTGCCGTTGTACACATACATCGTGCCAAAGGCCGTATAAGTCGTGACCCGGTTGGACCTCGCCCGCAGATACATCACGGTAAAGGCGATGGCTCCGCAGAGGATGGGCACCCAGATCCACTTCAGGAAAAAGAAGAACATTTTCCGCAGGTCAATCGTAACTTCATGCTTCATATACGCTACCCTCGCCGCCTGCACCCAGGCGTTTTGGCAGATGACCGGGCGGTCCGCCCGCTGCCGTTCGGATTGATCCTGTTTTTTGCGCCAAAGGGCCGGCTGCCCGGCGCTCCGGCCATCGGGCGCGGCCCGCTTCGCGGTCTTCCGCCCCCGGCCTGTCGCGATGCGGTTCGCATGCGTCCGCACTTTGACACACTATGATACCATGTTTTCATGGATTTCGCAAGTATTTTCCGCGCGGCAGACACAGTCCGCGCGCAGCCTGTCGGGAAGCGGGCGGGAATCCGGGAAAACCCGTGTCAAAAGCGCCCGCCGCGCCGGGGCCGCGGGCTGTTGCGGCGACAGAAAAAAAGGTATGGACAAAACCACAAAGTTTTGTTATAATGCGTTCGCTGGTCCTGCCGATATAGCTCAGTTGGTAGAGCGGTTGATTCGTAATCAGCAGGTCATGGGTTCGAGTCCCATTATCGGCTCCAGCGACAACGAGGTGTAGCGCAGTTTGGTAGCGCGCCTGGTTCGGGACTAGGAGGCCGTGGGTTCGAGTCCCACCACTTCGACACGAAGGAAGACCCGGGAACTGTAACGGTTCCCGGGTCTTCCATTTTGTCGGATGGGGGCTGGAAATCTGGGGCATTGTTAAGGAAACTGGGTTAAATCTGTAGGCGGAAGCGCCCGGAATCCTTGTGTGGCGCGGGTTCGCGAGTGGGGGAAATGGGGGAAAAGGATCCTCATACCCTGGTTGTTGCAGCTGCGAGGACGTGGTCGAGGGCGTCGGCGGCATCCTGGTCCCGCTGGGTGATGGCATGGGTGTATACGCTGAGGGTGACGGCCGGATCAGAGTGGCCCATGCGGGCGGCGATGGCTGCCACGTCCACGTTGCTGGCCACCAGCAGGCTGGCGTGGGCGTGCCGGAGATCGTGGAAGGTGACGCCCTCAAATCCGTGATCATCGGCGAATTTTCGGAACCACTTGCTGGGGGTGTCCTTGCTGACGCGGGCGCCGTGCCGGCTGTGGACAATGTAGCGGTCTCCCTTCCAGGTATCCGGGTCGTCCTGTTCTTCCATGACATCGTCCCACAGGGCGTCATGGAGGATCTTCACCATGGATGGCGGCAGCGTGATGATCCGATCGCCGGCGGCGGTCTTCGTTTCCGCGATAAAGGCACCGGTGGCGGGTGTATACTTCAGTGACCGGTCAACCCGGATGGTGTTTTTCTTCCAATCTATGGATGGATAGCGCATAGCACCTACCTCGCCCAGACGGAGGCTGCAGAGCAGGGCCAGCAGGACAGCGAGGCGCAGCGGCTGAGCTGCCTCGGTAAGGATCAGACGCAGGAGGGCCACCACGTCGTCCTGGGACATGGCCGTGGCTTTTTTTCTGGGCTTCTTCGGACGCTGGACCCGGTCCATGGGGTTGTACTCCAGCAGGCCCACACGAACGGCGGCAGCCAGCATGGTTTTCATACATCCATAGTACAATAGGATGGTTTTCTGCGAGAGGGGCTTGCCGGCGACCTTTGAGGCAGCCAGCTTTTTCTTCTCCGCTTCCGTGCGAGGCCGGGTCAGCTTCTCTTCCGGAAGGCGGGTGGTTTTCCGTTTCTCCCGGCGGAGGTTGTACAGCCAGTCCGTCAGCAGCGCCGGGGTCAGATCCGGGAGCAGCTGATCCCCCAGCTGGGGAAGGATACGGGAATCCAGCAGCCAACGGTAGCTGTACACGGTGACGGGGCTGGCGTCCGGGCCCAGGTGTTTGGTGATCCAGGTCTCCGACCACTCCCGCAGCGTGCAGACATCGTCTATCTCTCCGGCCAGGCGCTTTTCCAGCTTCTTCAGCTCCCGCTCCGCGTCTCGCTTCTGGACCGCCTCGGACAGGGCCGGATCCATCCGCAGCGGAATCCGGACCCATTCCCATTTCCCGGCCATTTTCACCTGGGTGCAGATCCGCCAGGAGTTTTTCCCCCGTTTCTCCACAAAGCCCATAAAAGCGCCTCCTTTTTGCGCACGACAAAAAATTTAGTGGGGTATATCTCTTTTTTTGGTGTTACACTGTTACAAACGGCGATAGAGCCGCGAAAATCCGCACGGCGCAAGGGTCCGCGCTGTTACACAAGATCCGGCGCGTACCGTTACGCAGGTGTTACAACCAGGGGCTTTTCCTGTTACAGGGCCCGGATCACTTGAAGCCCAGGTCCGGCTTGCCGGCGTAGGGCGTGAAAACTACATCCGCGGAACACTGGAAATACCAACCGTGTGGCAGAATGAGATCCACCGACACGGGGAAGCTGTTGATATAATCCTGCATGTTGTCGGATATTAAGGACTGAAAGCGATAATAGTAATTGTAATTGGGACCCATGCCGGCGCGGTCCAGTTTTTCAAATACCCACACAGAGTCCGTGGCGGAAGGTTTTGCCAGTCTAACACACCAGTGACCGGCAGGAATGTCCTTCCCGATCTCCCAGATGCCGCCCGGCACGGTGACCTCCTGCCACTCCTGGCTGTTCCATATGGCCAGGTTGATCTGATCTCGGAGGGCGACGAGCTCGTCGAAGGTCAGACCGCTGATGTCGGGGATCTCCGCGGCTGCAGCGGCGGTCACCAGGAGAAGGGCCAGGAGAATCGCTGCGAATCGTTTCATATTGTTTGCCTCCTGAATGCAAATGCGGTATAATCAGGCTACACGTGAATAACGGCCGGAGCGCTTCAGCGGAAAGGGAAAGCCATGACCAGGGAAGAGATCATTCAGCGGGTGCTCCGTCTGGATCCGGAGCAGCTTGCTCAGCTGCGGCAATTTCTCGTCCAGCTTGCAGACCATCCAGAAAATCAGAAACCCGTGACAGCGCCGGATCAGGAAGCTCCTGAATCCGGGAAATAACTTCAGCAAGCAGCTCACCGTCCTGGACGGTGGGCTTTTTTTCGTTTGCGTCCGAGGCGCCGGTGAGATAGTCCGTGGTGGTTCCGTAGAGATTCGCCATGGCTACCAGGTGCCGGTGTGTCGGCTGCGTTTTTCCGCTCTCCCAATCGCTCATGGACGGGGGGCGGACACCAAGGGAAATAGCCGCGGCCTTCTGTGAAAGCCCGGCGCGGATTCTCGCTTCCCGGTAGCGGTTCATGACGATGCCCCCTTTTCTCCTAATTTTATTATATAGGCATCACCTAAAAATGACAAGTTCAATAAAATAGGCGTCGCCTATTGACAAATAGGCAATACCTAACTATAATAGGTGACACCGCCCGACAACGTGACAGAGGAACGAGAGGAAGGATGAGGATATGGGCAGGAGAATGGAAGTCCGCGGCGATGCGGAAATTAGGGAATGGCTAATCGAGATCCGCGAAGCGCATGGCCTCACCCAGAGCGCGGTGGCCTTGATGGTTGGGATCTCTCAGCCGTCCTACTTTGCCATCGAGAAGGGGCTCAGCGATCCGAAACCGGAGACGGCGAAGCGGATCGGCGCCGCACTGGCATTTCCGTGGACACGGTTCTACGAAGAGAAGGGAGCGGACTGACGGAAGTGGACACGAAGACAACAGCGGAAACCAGTGTGCAGCTGCTGCTGGAGGCGATCTTCGAGACCGTGGCCGAGCGGGGCGAGACCATCAGCCACGCCTTCCGGGACGCCATGCCCCACGCGGACACGGTCCGGATCTGGCAGCGGGGCGTCCATGGCCCGTCCCTGTACAGCTACCTGGCGGCAGCGGAGACCTTGGGGTTGGAGGTCCGGGTGCGCAATCCGATTACCGGCAGAACATGGGAGATTGAATAAGCGTCAGCGCTGACGCTTATTCGGAAAGGAAGAAAAGGTATGTATAAGGGGCTCATTGATAACTTAGCTTTTGTCTATTCATTCATTTGCAAGGGCCGCGGGAAGGTCCCACAGGATGACCTGCGGGCCGTGGCCAACGGGGCCCACACCCTGGTACACCACGCGCCGGCGGTGCTGGGCGGAGAAGACGAGCAGGAAGAGGATCGTAAGGACCTGAGCCTTGCCGGCAAGATGGACGAGCATATCGAGGAAGCTGTCGTGTTTCTGTCAAGCCTGGAGCTCGTGTAAGCAGCTGCAGGACAACGGAGAAAAGGAGGGCGCGGGATGGATATCAAGCAGCTGCTGATGATGCTGACCGGCGTCAGCGGGCCCAACAGCAGCGGAGAGTATACCGCAAAATGCCCGGCCCACCAGGACAGGACAGCCAGCCTGACGGTGACGTCAAAGGCCAGCGCTAAGGACAGACGGGAGCGGCTGTATCTCTGCTGCCACGCTGGGTGCAGCAACGATGCGGTCATGGCTGCGCTGAAGATCACCCCGAAGGATCTGATCGTGCATCCGGATCCGGACCGGCGCTTGCAAAAGCCGCCGGCACCCCGGCGGGAAGCGGCGCCGAAACCGGCGGTGAAACCCACCGTGACCGTGGAAGAAGCAGCCCGGGAAGCACCGAAACCGAAAATCGACTTCGGCCGCCCGGACAAGGTGTACAGCTACACGGACGCGGATGGGCGGGAGCAATTCCAGGTGTGCCGGTACCAGTACACCGACGAAGAGGGCAAACCGCAGAAAACCTTCCGGCAGCGGCGATATGCACCCGGGGATCCGAAAGCAAACCGGGAAGGCTACGTCTTCAGCGTGCCGGCAGAGATCCGGGACACCACGCTGTACCGGATGCCGGAGGTGGCCCGGGCCATCGAAGAGGGGCGCACCGTCTACGTGGTGGAGGGCGAGAAGGACGCGGACACCTTGGCCCGGCTTGGCTTCGCGGCCACCTGTAACCCCGGGGGCGCCGGAAAATGGCGGGAAGGATACAGCCACGCCCTGACCGGAGCGGACGTGATCATCCTGCCGGACAACGACACCAAAGAGAACGGCTACACCGGACAGAACCACGCGCTGGACGTGGCCATCAAGCTGCAGGGCACGGCCAAACGGGTCCGCCTGGTGAACATCGAGGAAGCCTGCCCGGAGCTGCCGCCAAAGGGTGACATCTCCGACATGGTGCAGATCCTCGGGGACACGGAGGCCATGGACGCCCTGGCGCGGCAGGTGGCGGCCACAAGGGACTTTGACCCCAACGCGGTGCCCTTCTGGCTGACGCCCATGGAACAGGCGGCGGCGCTCTACGGAGCGGTGAAGGGGTACGGGGTGGAGAACGGCTGCATTGTGCAGACCGGCAGCGAAGGCAGCAAGGCCCTTTGCGACTTCGCGGTGATCCCCAGGATGGAGCTGACAAGGGACGACGGCGTGACCACCTCCCTGAACTTCGTCCTGGACGGATGGAACAGCAGCGGGCGAAAGCTGGGGCGGGTGACCATCCGGGCCGCGGAGCTGGACAGCATGAACTGGGTGACGGAGAAGTGGGGCTTCGACGCCAGCCTGTCCCCCGGCAGCACCACCAAAGGCAAGGTGGCCTGGGCGATCAAAAAGGTGGGCCAGCTGACGGCGAAGCGGGTGACGGAGTACACCCACACCGGCTGGCGGAAGATCGGCGGGAAGTGGGCCTACCTCTACCACGGCGGTGCCGTTGGCATGGAGGGCGTAACGGTGGACATGGGCGACGCCCTGAGCGGCTACCGGCTGGACGGCGGCGGCGTGGAGGGCTTCGACCGGATCCCGTTCCGGGACGCCGCGGAGATCAGCCTGCAGTTGCAGAACGTGATGAAGGAAGAGATTGGGATCGCGCTGCTGGGGACGGTCTACCTGGCCCCGCTGCGGGAGTTCATGCAGATGACGGACATCGTGCCGGCCTTCGCCCTCTTCCTGTACGGCGAGAGCGGCACCCACAAGACCACGGCGGCCGCCCTGGCCCTGAGCCATTTCGGAAACTTCCACGCGAAAAACCCGCCGGCCAGCTTCTCAGACACCGGCAATCAGATCCGCAAGAAAGCCTTTCTCCTGAAGGATGTGCCCATCCTGGTGGACGACTACCACCCGGTGAGCAGCATCCAGGAGAAGCGGCAGATGGCAGCCACCGCCCAAACCCTGAGCCGGGCCTTCGGCGACGGCGTGGACCGGGGCCGCCTGAACGCGGACAGCACCATCAAATCCATCACGCCGCCCCGGAGCGTGGCGATGATCACCGGCGAGGATCTCCCGGCCATCGGCGCCAGCGGCCTGGCCCGGTTCTTCATCATCGACATCGACAAGGGAGACATCCCGGTGGGAAAGGCGCTGACGGATATGCAGGAGAAGGCGCGGCAGGGATACCTGCAGCGGGCCATGCGCGGCTACATTCTGTGGCTGCTGAAGCAGGCCAACGAGATGCCGGATCGGCTCCACGGGCTCTTCCTGAAGTACCGGGAGGACATCCACCAGGACAGCGACGGACAGCACGACCGGGCACCGGAGACGGTGGCCTGCATCCTGATCGGGTATGCCATGATGCTGAACTATTTCCGGGACCTGGGCATGTTCGACACCCGGACCGCGGCCACCATGCTGGTGCACGCCCGGAAGCAGCTGCTGGCAGCCAGTAAAAAGCAGCAGCAGGCGACGGAGAGCGAACGGCCCACCAGGATCTTCCTGGACGGCCTGGCGGAGCTCATCAACTCCAAGCAGGCCGGCCTGCGGGACCTGACGGATCCGGAAGACAGAGCCCTGCCGCCCACCATGCGGCTGATTGGCTACATGGATTCGCAGTGGTGTTACCTGCTGCCCTCCGTGGCCTTCGGCGCGGTGCAGCGGTTGTGCAGGGAGCAGGGGGTGGAATTTCCGGTCTCGCAAAAGGCCCTGTACAAGCACCTGCGGACCGACGGCGTTCTGAAAGACGGAGACACAACCCAGACGAAGCGGATCGATGTGGGCGGCAAGAGCGCGGTCATGCGGGTGATGCGGATCCCGCTGGCCATGATCAGCGGCGCTGCGGTCCGGGAGAAACAGGAGATGATCCCGGTGGACGGCGGGGACCTTCCCTGGGATCAAACCCCGTGATCAACACCCAAAGGGAGAGCCAGAACCGGCGGGTGATCAAAAACACGTAAAGGAGGACTCAACCATGACGATGCTGGCAGAGACGAAAGAGAGCCGGGCGTTGAGCCTGGCGGACTACGAGGCGCGGATCCACATGTACCGGGAGCAGATCGGCAGCGGATACATCGGGATCGGCCGAACCCTGAACGAAGCCAAGGCAGCCAAAGTGGTGCCCCACGGGGAGTGGGAAGCTTGGGTGGAGCGGACCACGGGCCTGTCTGCCCGGAACGCCCAGCGGTGCATGCAGGCGGCCACGGAGATCAAAGACGGCAGCCAGCTGGCCCGGCTGGAGATGAGCAAGGCGCTGCTGCTGCTGGCCAGCGGCCTGGCGGATGAGGAGCAGGAGGAGATTGCCCGGAAAGCCGCGGAGGACGGCACCAGCCTGCGGGCGCTGCAGGAGGAGGTTCGGCAGCTGAAGCTGAAGGCGGTGCGGGAAGCCGGCGTGACGGAAGAGGTCAAGCAGGCCCTGAAGAAGGCGGAGGGCGAGCGGGACCAGCTGGCGGCGCAGATGCGGGCCAATTTCCGGCAGTTCCAGGAACGGCTGGAGGATGAGACCACCCGGGCCTTCGAGCGCGGACGCCAGGAGAACGAGGACGAGATCCGCAAGCAGATCCGGAAAGAAGAGCAGAACAAGCTGGACTTCATCAGAAGCCAGCGGGATCTGTCCGACGCCGCCCTGAAAGACCTGCGGAAGGAACTGGAGGAAGCGAAGGCGGACAATTCCCGGAAATGGGACCAGGGCTTCAACACCGGCATGACGGAACGGAACCAGCTGGCGGCCGAAGTGGAACGCCTGAAGCGGAACCAGGCCGACCTGTTGGAAGCCGCGGACAGCGCAGAGAAGCGGGCGATCATGGCGGAGGCGGAAGCGGCGCAGCTGCGTGCCGGCGCGGAAGAGAACCGAGAGCCTCCGGCGCGGCGGCTGCGGATGGCGGTGAACGACTTCCTCATTGCGGTGGAGAGCATCGAATGGGCGCCCGGAGATCTGCAGCGGGCGCGGCCCCTGATTGAGGTCAGCGTGGAGGACGTGGAAGCGTGGTCTGAGCGGATGTGGGATATGCTGCGGCAGCACCCCGTGAATGGTGAGGGGGTGGTGATGTGACGACCTCGACGGACAAGGCCCTCACCCCGGCCGGTGACACGGCCCTGGCGCTCCAGGGAAGCGTGCAGCAACTGGGAGACTACATCCTCCGGATGGGTCAGCTGCTGGCCCAGATGCAGCGGCGGATGGACGAGCTGGAAGCCCAGCAGAAACAGGTGACGGTGAGCCACGCGGACACGCTTCGGCTGCAGGGCATGATCCGGGCCCGGGCGGCCGAATACTGCGAACGGTACAGCCTGATGAGCGCGGACAGCCTGCGGGCGATCCGGGGCGCCATCAAGCGGGACATCCTGAAGCGGTACGGCGTGCGGGATCTGCATGACCTGCCCGCGGTGATGCTCCACACCGTAGAGGACGAAATCACCAGGTGGACGAACGTGCGGCTGATGCTGAGATGCCGGGAAAAGATGGAAGGAGGCAAGTGAGATGGAACGGACACGGCTCAGCGGGCGGGAGTATTCCGCCATCGCGACATGGTTCGCGCTGGGGGTGCTCTCGAAAGAAGCGGGGCATGTCCTGGCGGCGAGAGCCAAACAGGCCGCACCCGGCACCTACCGGGACCTGCGGATGCTGCCCAAGAAGCTGGAAAGCGTGCTGGATGCCCTGATCCGGACCATCGACAAAAAGAAGGTGGACCAGATCATGCAGGATCTGGAGCACGTGCATATGTACGTGCGGGTGGAAGCGCCGGGGATCCGGACCATTCAGAACGTGCAGTGGAGTTACCTGAAGACGGACACGCTGAACGATCTCCTGAACTACATGCTGGGCCAGGAGTGCGCTCTGTGCGACAAGACCCCGGCGGAAGCCAGACACTGCCGCTTCCGGGCCCTGATCGAGGACGCCCTGCCCCACGACGTGGGCGTCATGGACGACGAGCACTGCAAATACAGCGACCTGTCCCTGGGGATCCAGGAAGTGAAGGGGTGAACCTCTCCGGCGCTGCGGCGCCACCTCCCCTTTCAGGGGAGGCAGGGGATGGAAGACCGGATTAATGGACCGGACAGGGAGCCGGCATCCGGGGGAACTTGACCAAGGAAGAAAAGGAAAGGGGTATGCAGATGTATCGGTTCAGAGTGGAAAACCTGGAGAATCCTGGAATGGTTTGGGACGGCGAGAGCGAGTCGGTGATGCTCCTGACGGCCGGCGAGAACGGGCTGAGCGATATGTGCAGGTGCCAGTTTTGCGGCACGATCGTACATGCTCAAAAAATGGCCAAAGCGATGATGGATGCCGCGCTGCAGGAAGAGGGGAAACCGAACCGTGCTTTTCTCGCCATGATCATGGCAAAAACCCTGGATTCGGGCAGCGACTACAAGGCGCAGATCGCCATGAAGATGCTGGATGATCTCACGGCAATAAGGACAGAGGTGGACGGGGATGACTAAACCGGAAAAGCTCATCCACAACCTGAAGTTCGTGCGGAGGGAGCTTGTCAGGAACAGTAAGCGTCCTCTCCAGGATCTGATCTATGTGGTTATCATTGACGCGCTGATCTGTCTGCTGGAGCTGATGGCCAGGAACCAGGCCGCGGAGGAGGATGACGGGAAATGAGCATTGAGGAAGAACTTGAAGGCCGCAGGATTGAGTACCTGCGATATGAACTGAACTGGTACAACGGCCCGCCGGTCGATGAGGACATGGCAAAGGGGAAAAAGTTCGTCTACGTGCTTACGCTCCCGCACCCGCTGAACCGAGGGCAGGCGAAGATGCTGCTGGACCTGATCTCGCAGCTGTCGCATGAAGGCACGCCGGAGATGGTTGACGTCGGGCTGGCTATACCGAAATGGAACACAGAGGGAGGTGACCATGTTGCCGGACACCAAGACGGACATTCAAAAGATCCATGAGATCATCGGGGATCATTACCACCAGGCGGGAGCCGGGGCCGTGGTAGCCCTGGCTTCGGAGGGCCACGCCAGCCACTGCTTTGACGGGGACGCCAGCGTGATCCTGGAGCTGCTGGCGGAACTGGCGGCGGTGGCCCTGGTGCAGGCGTCCTCGGACCGGGCCCAGATGGAGAAGGGCCTGATGCAGTACATCCTGCGGGTGGCGCAATCCAGCAGCGACAAGTACACCCTGGCCAGGCAGGAGTCGGATGTGACCGCCACCATGGTCTTGGATGAGGCGAACATCGCGAAAATGCGGGAGGTGCTGAAAAGTTGAACAAGCACACCATCATCGGAAACCTGGTGCGGGACGTGGAGAAGGGCACCACGCCCAACGGCGTGAACTGTTCCAGGTTCACCGTGGCAGTGCGGAAACGCTTCCACAAAGAGGGCGAACCGGACGCGGAGTTTATCCGGGTGACCGCCTGGCGCGGTCTGGGCGACACCTGTGCGAAATACCTCAGCAAGGGCAAGAAGGTGGCGGTGACCGGCGAAAGCACGGCCAGTGGCTGGACCCACGAGGGTAAGACCTACGCCCAGATCGAGCTCACCGCGGACGACGTCGAGTTTCTGACACCCAGGAGCGGAGAAGAAGCCCCGCCGGACGGCGGGATGACGGCGGTGGCAGACGCGGATCTGCCGGAAGGGTGGGCATGATGGCAAAGATACGGCTGGAAGACCTGATGGACGAGGATCCGGATACGCCGGGCCAGTGGGTCCGGTGCGAAGAGCGGCAGCCGGTGGCCTATGGGTGCTATATCGTGATCCGGAGCGTGCGCAGCGGGCACTATGACCGGGATGCGCTCCTGTGGAACGGCAGCTACTGGGTCACCCACGCCGGCGGCGTCTGCAGCTCCGTGAAGGCGTGGTATGAGCGGACAGAAGACGAATGGCCTGAGGAAGAAGAGGAAAACCACGACGATCAGGACCCATTCGCGGAACCGCCTGGGGCGGCCGCGGAGGATTTCTGGGACGACTGGTGGCCCCTGGAGGGGTGAGGGGCGGCCGATGAATAGGAGGGACGCGGAATGAAAGCCATGACGGTGCTGAGGCGGTGCCGGGGCAGCGCGGAGGAAATTGAACGCCTGGAGACACAAATCTGGCAGCGGCGGACCGCCATGACCAGCCTGCAGTCGCCGCGGATGGACGCGGACGGCAGCCACAGCTCCGGCGATCTGGACAAGATCGGCAGGATGCTGGGGGACATCGACGCCCTGGAGCGTGCGGCGGAACAGCGCCGGCAGGACCAGGCCGTGGAGACCGCTGCCAGCTGCGCCTTGCTGGACATGCTGCCGGACCTGGAGAGCCGGGTGCTGTACGGGTATTACGTTATGCGGCAGACCACCGCCCAGGTGGCCCGGCAGCAGAAATACCAGGAAGCCTATGTGCGGAAGGTGAAGCGCCGGGCCGAAGCCGCCCTGGCCCTGCTGACGGAAGAGCGGATCCGGGAGACGCTGCCGCGCTGGTATCTTGAGCGGGAGGATGAGCGGTCATGACGAACCTGGAACTGAGCCGGGCGCTGATGGGCCTGTGCCGTCGGCATATCTGCGTGAATCATCGGGAGACGGAGCTGATCCGGGAAGCGGCCCTGCGGATCGGCGCCATGCCGGAGGGAGGTGAGCGCCATGGAGAACACCGAGACGAACCGGAGAAACCAGAGGCAGAGCAAGAACAGCCCTGACTGCCGGACCTGCTGCCGTCTGGAAACCTGCGAAAACGCAGAAGAGGGTAAATTCTGTCTGCAGTACCGCAGCGATCCGCCCGGGAAACGGCAGCCAGATCCGAACGATCTGTGGAACCGTGGGGAGGACAGCCCCTTCTGACGCGGATCCGCGCCCCTCATACCCCAAACACCCCGGACGCCCGGACCAAAACCGGGCGTTTTCATTTTACATATGATAGGAAAGAAGATACGGAAAGGCACGCGCCGGCACACAGAGGATACAGGGAGGCACGCAGAGGATACACCCAGGAACGTGAAACCATGCTATAATGGCAGTGTCGAAAACAGGCGATCGTGCAGCCAGACACGCGAACGCCTGTTTTTTGGCACCTTTTCTTCCTGAGGGCCGGGCAGGCCATCCCACTGCCCGGCCCGACTGGAAGCACAGGGAGGGAGCGGATGGACTACAAAGAGAGCGATCCGTTTTACCACCGGGCCGCGTGGAAGCGGGCGCGGCTGGCAGCGCTGCAGCGCGATCACTGGATGTGCCGGGACTGCATGGAGCGCTTCGAGGCCGGCTATGGCTTCAGGCCCAACCGGGCCACTATGGTGCACCACGTGATCCCCCTGGAAGAGCGCCCGGATCTAGCGCTGGACCTGGACAACCTGCGGAGCCTGTGCGATGAGTGCCACAACAGGCGGCACCCTGAGAAGGGGCAGCCGCCCAAACGGGAGAAGCCCGCCAGCGGGGTGAAACTGCGGGTGATCCGGGTGTAGAGCCCGGCGGGAAGGAAGAAAAGCATGAACGAGCGGATGAGGGATGAACACTTCGAGCGGATCACCAACGAAAAGGCGCGGAGCGTGTATGACGCCCTGTGCGACGCCTGCGACCGGCGGCCGGGAGGCATGACGGATCCGGACCAGATGCTGGTGGGCGATGTGGCCTACGCGGAACAGGTCAAGCAGATGCTGATGGACGACATCACCGCACGGGGCCTGGGCCAGGAGCGCTACAACGGCCGCCAGAAATACTGGCAGGAGAACAAGAGCCCGGCGCAGCTGCGGGCCTACTGTGACCAGCAGCGGAAACACCTGGCGGAACTGCGGCTCACACCCAACGGACGGAAAGCGGCAACCGTCGAGCTGAATGACGACTTCGACGCCTTCGACTGAATCCACCGCTGTCCGCCGGTGCATGGATTATGCCCGGCAGGCGGTAGCCGGGGAAAAGCTGGTGTGTGAGAAAACCAGGATGGCCTGCCGCAGATTCCTGGGAGATCTGGAAAGGAGCAAGGATCCGGCGTATCCGTGGGTATTCGACGAGCGGAAGGCCGCGCGCCCCGTGGACTTCATGGAGCGGTTTCTGGTCCCCACCAAGGGCGACTATGACCGGATGGAGCTGATGGACTGGCAGTGCTTCATCGAGTGCAACATGTTCGGCTGGGTGGACCGGAAAACCGGGCTGCGGCGGTTCAATGAAGCGCTGATCCTGGTGGGCACCGGCAACGGCAAGAGCACCATGATGGCCGGCAACGCCACCTTCATGGCCTGCAAGGACGGGGAGCCCGGTGCGGACATCTACCTGCTGGCGAACAGCAAGGAACAGGCGGGGATCGTGTTCAACGAGTGCAAGGCCCAGATCGAGCAGAGCCCGTACCTGGCGCCGCGGTTCCGCACGCTGCGGGACGGCGTCTACTACGACAAGATGAACGCCACGATCCGGCACCGGAGCTCCGACAGCCAGCGCCTGGACGGCCTGAACCCCCATGGCGCGATCTTTGACGAGATCCACGAATACCGGGATTTCAAGCTCCTGAACATCATCAAAAGAAAGACGGTCAAGCGCCGGCAGCCCCTGACGATCTACATCACCACCATGGGAAACGTGATCGACGGGCCGCTGGCGTATTATTACGGGACTTTCACGGACGCCATGACCGGCGCCCTGGCCCCGGAGGTGGCGGACAGAATGTTCGCCTACATCGCGGAGCTGGACGAGACGGACGACGTGGAAGACACCGCGGCCTGGGTGAAGGCCAACCCGGGCATCGGCACCACGCTGCAGATGGACACGCTGCTGGAGACCTGGAAGCGGGCGAAGCTGATCCCCAGCGAGCGGGCGGACTTCATCTGCAAGCAGCTGAACATCATGGTGAACGCGGACGACATGGCCTATGTGCAGCCGGAAGTGATCCGGCGCAACGCGGACACCGTGCCGGAGGACAGCCTGCTGGGCCGCCGGTGCTACGGCGGGTTCGACCTCTCCAACCGGGAGGACTTCACGGCGGCTGCCCTGGAGTTCCCACTGGACGACGGGCGGATCTTCGTGATGCTCCACAGCTGGGTCCCACAGCGGAAAGTGGAGATGGACCAGGAGAAGATCGACTACTACGGCCTGGCCATGCAGGGGCTCCTGACCATCGTCCCCGGGGAGTACATCCAGCAGGAGGACATATACGAGTGGTTCCGGGCCCAGGCGGAAAAGTACGAGATCGTGACCATCGGCTACGACCCGGCTAACGCGACGCGGCTGCGGCAGATGCTGGAGCAGCGGTTTGAGTGCCAGGCGGTCCGGCAGGGCCCGCTCACCCTGAACGATCCCATGAAGGACATCAAAGAGGCGCTGCTGGCCGGAAAGGTGGTCAGCAACCGGGATCCGATGCTGACCTGGTACACGGACAACGTGCGGATCTCCGGCGAGCGCCGGCACACCGACAAGGAAAACTGGATGCCCACCAAGCGCAACAAGTACCGAAAAATCGACGGCTTCATGGCCTGGCTGGACGCTCACTGCGTCCGGATGCAGAAACAGCCGGCGGGCGTGATCTACACGGAACCGCGGATGCGGGTGGTCAAGCTGAGCGGGCGGAGGCACTGAACATCAGAAAGAGGGTGACGGCATGAAATGGCCCTTCCAACGGGCGAAAAACGAAACGAAGGCGCGGGACACCCCTTCCGGCAGTCGCCGGGCCCGGGACCTGCGCAGCGTCCAAAGGCCCAGGGCGGACATGACCATCGAGGGCAATGAGGCGATCTACGCGGCGGTGAGCCGGATCGCCAACACCATTGCCTCCATGCCCATGCACTTCTACAAGGGCTTCGAGATCCAGCGGGACCATCCCATGGAGCGGCTGGTGGCCCTGGAGCCAACGCCCAACATGACGGCCTTCACCTGGCGGCAGACGATGGAAGTGCTCCGGAACACCGAGGGCAACGCCTACGCGCTGCGGGTGATGGACAAGCTGGGCCAGGTGACGCGGCTTGACATCCTGAACCCCACCCGGGTGCAGCCCCTCAGGGATCCGCAGGACGGCAGCGTCTGGTACAAGGTGACCATGGACGACGGCGAGACGGCCCTGGCGCCGGGCTTCATGGTGATCAACCTGAAGCACATGAGCGCCAACGGGATCCGCGGCATCCGCCCCATCGACGTGCTCCGCAGGAGCCTGGACTACGACCGGCAGGTCAAGGAGCTGAGCCTGGACCAGCTGGACGGTGTGAACCACGGCATCATGCTGACGGTGCCCAACAGCGGCCTGAGCCAGGAGCAGAAGGACGACGTGGTGGACCGGTTCCTGGAGACCTACGAAAAATCGGGGCGCAGCGTGGTGATCCTGGAAGGCGGGCTGACCGCCACCAACTTCTCCAGCCAGCCGGTGGACAGCCAGCTGCTGGACGTGGAGCGGATCACCCGCAACCGGGTGGCCACGGTCTACAACCTGCCGCCTCACCTGCTGGGCGACTATTCCGACACCAGCTTCTCCACGGCGGAGCAGCAGATGCAGGAGTTCCTGCAGCTGACCATCAGCCCGATCGTGGAACAGTGGGAGGAAGAGTTCAACCGGAAGATGCTCACCGCGGAGGACTTCGCCGACGGGTACCGCTACCGGTTCGACCTGAGCAGCCTGATGCGGGCGGACGTCATGACCCAGGCGCAGCGCAACCAGATGGCCATCCGGGGCGGCTGGCGCAAGCCCAACGAGGTGCGCGAGACCCTGAACCTGCCGCCGGATCCTCTGGGGGACGAGCTGATGAGCAGCCGGGACCTGATCCCGCTGCGGATCGCCATGGAGCATCCGGAGCTGCTGCTGGGCGGCGCGGCCGCGGGAACCGATTCTGGGGGAAAGGAGGATAAAGCCGAATGACCTTTTGGAATCTGAACGCGGACCCCGAGGCCCCGGACAACGGCGTCCTGGACATCGACGGGGAGATCGTGGCCGAGGAGAGCTGGTGGGGACCGGAAGAGGGCGTCTGCGTGGCCCGGAACTTCCGCAAGGCCCTGGCGGGCGTCAAAAACGTGACCGTGCGGATCAACTCCCCCGGCGGGGACGTGATGGCCGGCGCGGAGATCTACAGCGCCCTGCGGGAGCACTCCATGAACGGCAAAGGCCGGGTGACGGTGCAGATCACCGCACTGGCTGCCAGCGCTGCCAGCGTGATTGCCATGGCAGGCGACACGATCCAGATGTACCCGGTCAGCTACATGATGATCCACAACCCGTGGACCTTCGCCATGGGCGACAGCAAAGAGCTGCGCAAGGCGGCGAAGACCCTGGACGTGATCAGCGAGGGCCTGATCAACGCCTACCAGCAGCGGACCGGCAAGAGCCGCGACGAGCTGAAGCGGCTGCTGGACAATGAGACCTGGATGTCTGCGGCCACCTGTGTCGAGGAAGGCTTCGCGGACGAGATCGTCGGCCAGGCGGACATCGGCAGGGCCGTTGCCCTGGTCAAGATGAGCGCGAAGAGCCACGGCGCACAGGAAGTGGCGGCGCGGATCCGCGACACGGAACCCGATCCTGAGGACGGGGATCCGGAAAACGCGCTGCTGGACGACTGGCGCGCCGACCTGGCCAGGCGGGCCGCCATCGTGGCGGACCTGCCTCTGTGACCCCAGCCCCGAAAAGCGTCAGCGATGGCGCTTTTTCATTACCTCACAACCATCAGCAAGGAGGAAAAACACCATGAATCTGCAGGAAATCATGAACCAGATCACCAGCCTCGGCGGACAGATCCGCAAGGCCGCGGCCTCCCTGGCGCAGGCTGCGAACGACAGCAGCGTCTCCACGGACGATCTGCAGAAGCAGCAGGCCGCCCTGGCCGCCATGCAGACCCGGATGGCCGGCCTCCAGGCAAGCTATGACGCCCTGAAGGCGGGCCGCGAAGGCGGCCTGACCCCCGCCGCGGAGACTGAGCAGGTCCGCAACTCCCGGGAGATCCGGAAGAGCAACGAGTATGCCCGCGCCTTCTGCTACGCGCTGCGCAACGGCATCACCCGCAAGAACGGCGCCGGCAACGAGCGCGTGAAGATCCTCTACGACGCCCTGACCGAGGGCGGCGGCGATCCCGCGGGCACCGACGGCGGCTTCCTGGTGCCGCAGGACATCGACAACACCATCCGGGAGCTGCGCCGGGACCTGAACCCCCTGGCCCCGCTCTTCAGTGAGGAGACCGTCACCGCCCCCACCGGCTGGCGCGTGATCGACACCGCGCCCACCTCCGCCATGCCCAGCATCGATGAGATGGGCACCGTGCTGAACAACAGCGACCAGCCCGCCTTCGGCAAGGTGACCTACAGCCTGACCAAGTACGGCCTGCGGATCCCGATCTCCAACGAGCTGCTGAACGACGAAGTGGCCAACCTCATGGGTTACCTGGGCCGCTGGTTCGCCAAGAAGCTGGTGATCACCGAGAACAGCCTGCTGCTGACCGCGCTGAAGACCCTGACGGCCTCCGCCCTCACCAGCGGCAGCATCACCCCGGACAGCGCCATCAAGACCATCCTGAACAAGACCCTGGATCCCGCCATCAGCCTCTCCGCCGTCGTGATGACCAACCAGAGCGGCTTCGACGCCCTGGATCAGCTGGTGGATGAGATGGGCCGCGGCCTGCTCCAGCCCGATCCCACCAACGCCACCCTGTACCGGATCTTCGGCCGCAGGGTCGTGGTGGTCAGCGACGCGCAGCTGCCCAACACCAGCTCCAAGCCCGAGTTCTTCATCGGCGACTTCCACGAGTTCGGCACGCTGTTCCGCAAGGACGGCTTCGAGGTGGCCAGCACCGACGTGGGCGGCAACGCCTGGGCGACGGACTCCACCGAGGTGCGCGGCATCGCCCGCCTCTGCGTGAGCAAGTTCGACGCCAACGCCGTCGTGCGCCGCCAGCTGACGCTGAGCTGATCCGCACGGGACAGGGGGACCTCTCCACCGCAGGCGGTCCCCCTCCCCTTTCAGGGGAGGTCCGGGGGCGACCTCTGACCTGCGATCTGCGGATACCGATGAAAGGAGATAGACAGCATGGCAAAGTCTGAAATGACCAAGGCGATGGAAGCCATCGCGGACAAGCTGGTGGGCGTGAACGTGACCGAACTGCCGGAAGTGTCCGCCAGCGACAACGGCAAGGTGCTGATGGTGGTCGAGGGCAAGTGGGCCGCGGCCGCGATCCCGAGCCAGCTGCCGGCCGTCACCGCCAGCGACGAGGGCGACGTGCTGAAGGTCAACAGCTCCGGGGAGTGGACCAACGACGCCATCATGCAGGAGCTGCCGGAGGTCTCTTCCACCGACGCCGGCAAGGTGCTGACGGTGAACAGTTCCGGCGAATGGGCCGCCGCGGCGCTGCCCAGCGGCTGACGCACGGTCCGAAACGCGGGGAGACCCGCAAAACGACAGGAGGTGAACCGCCATGGTTGACATCAATATGGTCCGGAGATTCGCGGGTGCCGACCCCGACGAGGACGGCACGGTGCTGGAGATCTGCCTGAGAGCCGCCGTGGAATGGTACAGGCTGGCCGGCGTGCCCGCCGAAACCTCCGGATTCCTCTACGACTTCTGGGTGGCGAACCTGGCCGCCTGGATGTACGACAACCGCGGCAACGCGGACGCCGCCGCCGCCGTGCCCGCCTACATCGTGGCCAGCGTGCACCAGCTGCGGCCCGCAAAGGGGGCGTCCTGATGGCCAGGAGCTTCAAGGCGGGCGACCTGAGGCACCCGGTGACGCTGCTGGAGCCGGTGTCCGCCATCGGCGCGGACAACCGCCGGAAGACCGAATGGCTCGACCATAAGGTGATGGCGGCCAAGCGGGACGTCAGCGGCCGGGAGTTCTTCGAGGCGCAGGCGTACAACGCGGAGAACATCGTGACCTTCACCATCCGGTGGCGGTCCGACGTGAAGAGCACCTGGCGGCTGCGGCACGGCACCACCGTGTACAACATCGTCGAGGTGAACCACCTGGGCTACATGCGGGATTACCTGCAGCTGAAGGTCCGGGAAGTGACGGGAGGTGGCAGCTGATGGCCGACCTGGAGTACAGGACGCCGGAGAACGACGCCATCGACACCCTGATCGCTGACCTGAACGCGGCCACAGGGGGCACCCTGACCTTCGAGCGGGACGTGCTGGACACGGACCGGCCCGAGGACTGGGGCGCCGTGGAGCTCATCGACACGGAGAACGAGTACGCCGACGGCAGGATCATCGACCAGGTGCTGATTCTGGACATCTGGGCCAGCGTCAGCGACCGGGGCAGCGACTGGCTGCGGGTGATCGAGGGCGTCCTGGGCAGTTACGGAGACCTGCTGTGGTACAAGCTGACAGAGCGGGCCTACTTGCACGACCTGAACAAGGTGCTGTGGCGGTGGAAGGCCAAGCTGTGGGCGGCCCCGGCAGATCCGGACGAACGGGAGGCGCCGGCATGGCCAGAATGACGGTGGACGGCACGGAGCTGGAGAACGGCGTCCTGAGCCGGCTGCGGGACAACGCCAGGCCGATGATCAAGCGGATCACCATGGCCGGCGCGAAGGCCGCGGAGGACCGGATGAAGGACAACATCCTGAAGCGCCGGCACGAGCGGACCGGCGACATGCTGGCCTCGGTGGGCAACAACGGCTACCGGGAAGCCTTCATGTCCGGCGCCACGGATGTCTATCCACAGGGCGACGACCGGCACGGGATCCGGAACGCGGACAAGGCATACATCATCAACTACGGCCGGGGCGGCGTCCGGAAGAAGGGCGCGAAGATGGGCGACAAGTTCATCACCGGCGACGAGAAGAAGGCGGGAGAGATTGTCTACCAGGCCATGCAGGCCGAAAGCGATCTGATCCTGGAAGAATTGGATAAGGAGTGAGACCATGGCAAAGAAAACCTGCAAGGGCCTGACCTACGCGAAGTTCACTTCCGGCGGAGACGGCGGCGCGATCACGTACTCCGGCGGCACGGTCAAGACCGACTACCTGTGCAAGGTGGACATCAGCGAGGACCGGGACAACGCGAAGGAGTACGCTGACGGCCACAAGATCGACAGCGCCAACGGCCTGAACGGCGCCTCGGTGGCCCTGGAGCTGGCCAACAACGACGCGGACATCAAGAAGGACCTGCTGGGCCACAAGACCGGCAGCGGCACCGGCGAGCTGGACGTGACGGAGGACGACGCGCCTTTCGTGGGCGTGGGCTTCATCCTGTGCAACCGGTTCAAGGGGACCGAAACCTATGAGGGCTACTGGTTCCACAAGGTGCAGTTCTCCAGCGCCGGCGTCAGCAGCAGCACCAGGCGCGAGGGCGAGCAGTGGGAGCATGAGACCATCAACGGCGAGGCGGTGGGCGTCACCCTCACCTCCGGCGGCGAGGCCATCTACTACACGCACCTGGACGCCCAGACGACGGAGGCCGCGGTGCGCAGCTGGCTGAACACCAAAGCGGGGGTCCCTTCGACCTGAGGTTATTGGGGATCTCAATAACCTCAGAGACTGCGCAAGCGCAGTTTGATCCGATCTGGAACCCGGACGCCAGCCCGAGCGATGTGCAGAGCGCGGTGATCGAGGTGACCTCGGGGCAGGCTCCGGACGGGGAGATCAGCGTGACCCTCACGCCCTCCCCGGCGGAGACCCGCGAGGTGGAAGTGACCTTCAAAACGGTGAGCCGCGAGGCGTACACGGTAACGGTCGAGGGCTTAGGCAGCATCACAGACTACCGGGACGTGGAGACGGACCTGGAGGGCGATACCTGGGAAATCCACAGGCCGGTCAACACCAACGACTACAACAACCGCCTCCGCGTGTACGTCAACGGGACCAGGAAATACACGATCGACGTGACGCTCAGCATCACGGAGGAAACCATCACGGTGCCCGTCTGAGGCGCCGGATGGGCGTGCATGACACACAGACGGCACGGGGCAGTGCAGTAACGGGGCTGCGGCCCCGTGCCGGGTTTTCTTTACCCGAGACAGACAGGAGGAAAAGGACAATGGCACAGTACAGCGTGGGAGGAAAAGAGTTCAACCTGGTGCTGAGCCTCTATGCCATGGAGGCCATCGAGCACGAATACGGAGACATCAAACAGGCCTTGGAAATGTTCCGGTCGAAGAAGCGGAACATCGGCATGATCAAGAACATGTTCCGGATCCTGGCCAACGCCGGGCGGCATGCCGACGGACAGCCGGAGGACGTGACCGGCGGCGAGATCGACAACCTGACCCTGAAGGGGCTGGATTTGCTGAGCAATCTCATGAAAAACACCATGGACGAGAGCCTGCGGACCGAGACCGTGGGCGGCGGCGAGGCGGACGACGAGGCCGCGGACGTCTACGCGGAGCAGATGGCGGAACAGGAAAAAAACGCCTGAGCCGGCGGGGGATCCGTGTCCGTGAGTATTACGGATACGCCCTGATCGCCGGCATCTCCAACCGAGAGGCAGCGGACATGCGGCCCGGGTGGATCCTGGACATGTACATCGTCCGCATGCGGTACGACGCCACCCTGGCCGGGGCCAAGCTGAGCAGGAAGGCGTTGGGAGGGTAACGGAATTCGGAATGCGGAAGCCCCACCACCGCTGCGGCCCTCTCAGGCGCTGCGGCGCCAGCTCCCCCAGAGGGGGAGCGTAGGGGTTGAACG
>JBGVCH010000026.1:0-4477 GCA_045226335.1 Christensenellales bacterium
GCTGATCGTCGTGGAACACCGGGATGTCGCAGAGCTCCTTCAGCTTCGCCTCGATCTCGAAGCAGCGGGGCGCCGCGATGTCCTCCAGGTTGATGCCGCCGAAGGAGCCGGAGATCAGGTAGATCGTGCGGACGATCTCGTCCACATCCTTGGAGCGGATGCAGAGCGGGAAGGCGTCCACGTCGCCGAAGGACTTGAACAGCGCGCACTTGCCCTCCATGACGGGCATGCCGGCCTCCGGGCCGATGTCGCCCAGGCCCAGCACCGCCGTGCCGTCGGTGATCACCGCCACCAGGTTGTGCCGACGGGTGAGGGTGAAGGACTTGTCGTAGTCCTTCTGGATCTCCAGGCAGGGCTGCGCCACGCCGGGCGTGTAAGCCAGGGACAGGTCGTCCTTCGTCTGAACGGGCACTTTCGAGATGACCTCGATCTTGCCCTGCCACTGGGCGTGCAGGCGAAGAGATTCCTCAGCGTAATTCACTTGTGATGCACCTCCTGTGAAATTGGTACTTCCATTTTACATGTATGAATCGGAAATTTCAATCCCAATTTCGACATTTTCGCAAATAAAGTTGTGAAAGGCGCCTCAGACCGTGCTTTTTCGCTCCGGATCCCGTGAAAGGCCTTCCCGATCCGTGAAAAAACCGCCGGGCAGCAGACCGGTCGGTCACTCGCCCAGGGCGGTCTCCATGAAATTCTGCTCAGTGTATCCGGCGGCCTCCGCCGGGGTCAGGACCCGGGCAAAAGGCGCCAGGCCCTCCGCCGGGGTGTCCTCGGCGTAATCCCCGCGGCCGTAAAACGCGGGCTTGCCCCAGTCGTCCCAGTGCGCCGGGTGAATGTGAGGCCCCAGCTCGCAGCCCAGCAGGACTGTCTTCGCCCACTCCCGCCAGGGCCGGCCCAGGTACACGCTGCCCGCCGCCACGCCTTCCTCCGCCGTGAACCGGCACCGGGTGAAGACGTAGCCCATGGGCTGGCCCTCCGGGGTGGAGGCCGCCGTGCACCAGCCGGGGGCGTCCGACACGATCTCGCAGTCCTCAAACCAGGCCGCCGCGCCACCGAAGATGAAGTCCACGTCCCCCCGGATCCTGCACCGGCGGTAGACCTGCCGCTGGGGCACCCGGGGGGCGTCGCGCTTGGGGCCGTTGAAGCCACCGGGCTCGATCTCCCGCGGAGGCAGCGGGGCGGTGAACAGGGTGTCCTGATGGCCCAGCAAAACACAGTCCTCGCACAGGAAGCCGTCGCCGTCCGCGTACAGGGCAATGGCCTGGCCCGCGGCGGCTCCGGGGCCCGCGCTGTTCTCCACCGTCAGCCCCCGCAGGGTGATCCCCGCGCCGTCGGTCCGCAGGGTGGCGGTGCGGAAGGTGCCCCGCTTCACGCCGTCGGCCAGGATCTCCCCGGCGCCGTCGCCCCAGGTGACAAGGGTCCCACCGGCCCCCTCCCCCACCAGGGCGGTACTTGGCCGGTCCAGCACGACCTTCTCCCGATAGACCCCGGCAGTGAGCCGGATCACGGCGGGAGCCCCGTTCCGGGGCAGGGCGTCGATGGCCCGCTGCAACGCCCCCGGGCCCGGGCGGACAGACACCTCAATCATGGCCTTCCCCCCGCGTCCACGGCAGCGCGTAGCGGAAGTCCGAGAACACCGCGTCCCCGCCCTTCCCCGTCGGCGACCAGGCGCACAGGCCCACCCGGACGCCCATGAAGTGGTCCAGCCGGTACACCAGCCGGTGCGTCTCCCCCAGCGGGGTCCAAACCCCGTCCCGCAGGAAGGAGAAGGAGACCGTGTCCCGCATGTCCCGGAAGTCAAACGCCGCCCGCAGCCTCACCGCCGGCCCCGCCATGGGGATCCGGGCGGTCTCCCGGACGCCGTCTTCGTTCTTTTCCGTCACCGTCAGGAAAAGGCCCTCCCCGGTCCGCTCCGCGGCGATGACCGCCCACTGGCCCTGCAGGGCGCACAGCCCCGCCCGGCCGCCCGGGGCCAGCCCGGAGGCGTCCAGGGTGACCTCCGCCTCGCAGCACGGGGCAAACGTCCGCTGGGTCAGGGTGTTTTTCGCTTCCGTCAAGGTGTCGGCCGGGTCCTTCGCGCACAGGGTCAGGGTGCCCGCCGCCGGGTCCCTCCACGCCTGCGCCGGGTCCGGCTCATGGTTCCACTGCCAGATGTCCCGCAGGGCCTCCCCGCGGAAGTCGTCGCTGTCCGCCAGCGGGCGGCAGGCGTACCCCGGGCGCGTGTCCGGCGTGTCGAAGTCCCCCGCGGGGGAAGCGAGCCGCGGCCAGCCGTCCTCCCAGGCCACCGGCGTCAGCACCGGCACCCGGCCCAGGGCGCCCCGGTCCTGGAACAGCATGGCGTACCAGCGGCCGTCCGGCGTGTCGACGAGGCCGCCCTGGGCCACGCCCTTGTTGAAGAAGCCCATGTCGTCGTCCAGCACGTCCCCGCCGGTCCAGGGGCCCTCGATCCGGTCCGCCCGGAACACCGCCTGGGTGCGCCGCCGGTGCCCGGTGCCGGGCCAGTGGATCAGGCTGAGGTAATACCGCCCGCCGATCTTCTGCAGGTGGCTGCCCTCATAGCCCAGGGGGATCTCCCGGCTGTCCCGCACGATGACGCTGTCGAACCCGCCGGGCAGCGGCGCCGAGAGGTCCGGCTTCATCTGCGTCAGGTGAATGTCCCGGTTGCCGTAGGCCAGAAAGACCCGGCCGTCGTCGTCAAAGAGGACGGAGGCGTCGTGATAGAAGCCCTCCACCTCGTGCCGCTTCCAGGGACCCTCGACGCGCTCCGCCGTGTAGTGGTAGGTGCGGCGGGTGTCGTTGGCCACGAACAGCACGTGAAACACGCCCCCGTGCAGCCGCAGGCAGGCCGCCCACATGCCCTGACCGTAGATATTCCCGCCCTCCAGGCGCTGGGTCGGGGTGCCGTCCAGCCGGTCGAAGACACAGCCGGCGGTCTCCCAGTCCCGCAGGTTGTACGAGCGCAGGATCACGCCGCCGGGGAAGGTGTGCATGGTGGTGGAGATCATGTACCAGGCGTCTCCCGCCCGGAGGACGTCCGGATCGGGATAATCCGCCGGGATGACGGGATTGACGGGCATGGGCTGCCTCCTTCCGGTTCAGACGCTGAGCCTGCGCTCCATCAGGAACGCCGTGGCGGTGTACAGCACCCCCACATACACCAGGGAGAGACCCGTGGCCAGCATCAGGCTGTGCTGGTAGATCTCGTAGGCCGGCAGCAGGGTCTGGGTCCAGTTGATGACATAGGCCATGGCGCTGAAGATCAGGAAGGCCACGATGAGGGGCAGGCGCTTCCCGGGCAGCCAGACATGAGCCAGCACGTCCGCGAAGCACGCGGCGGAGATGTAGCTGAGCCATGTGAAGGAATAGGTCACAAGGCCCATGGTCATCAGCGTGCCGTCCCGCAGATCGGCGCCGGCATACTTGCTCAGCAGGATGTTGCCGGTCTGCCAGTAATCCAGAGCCTTCTGGTTGAAGGTCCCGAAAAAGACATCCCCGTCCAGGTATCCGAGGCCCACGAAGATCCCGGTGACCACGGTGACGCAGACACCCGTCTGGATCAGCTTGGCCCCCAGGATGCCGAAACAGCTGCGGTCCGTCATGAACAGCATGTAGCTCTGGCGGGAGCGGATGTCCCTGTGGAGGGTCAGGACACATTCCAGCCCCACCCAGGCCGTGCCGGCGATGGCCAGGAAAAAGAGCAGGATCAGGGTCAGCGTCACGGCGGGAATGTCCTTCGTCCAGACACCGATCAGGAACAACGCCTCCACCGCCGCGGTGACGCTCAGCAGGATCAGGAGGTTCGTCCGGGCTTTGAGGAACTCGTATTTCAGCAGTCTCAGCACTGCAGGTCCCACCTTTCCTCGCCGTAGACGCGGCGGTAGACGTCCGCCAGGGAGAGGCCGGTCCGCTCCCGGAGCTCCGCGATGTCCCACACCCCCACCAGCTTGCCCTCCCGCATGAAGACAGCCGTGTCCGCCAGGCCCTCCAGCTCCTCCACCAGATGGCTGGACAGCACCATCACCGTCTCCTGCGCGAAAGTCTCCAGGATGGCCCTGGCGATCTCGTCCCGGGAGATCAGGTCGATGCCGTTGAAGGGCTCGTCCATCAGGTAGGCCCCGGCTTTCCGGGACAGGGTCACCGCCACCTTCAGCTTGGCCATCATGCCGGAGGACAGCTCACTGACCCGCATGCGGCGTTCCAGGTGCATCATCTTCAGCAGTGCCAGCAGCTTCCGCAGGTCGAAATCCTCCCGGAAGAAGGACCTGTAATACAGGCCCGCCTGCCGGACGGTCATCCACTGGTAGAAGTAGTCCTCCGTGGGCATGAAGGCGATCTCCCGGCGGCTGCGGCGGCTCACGGGCTTTCCGTTCCAGAGCATCCGGCCCTCATCCGGGATCACCAGGTCTGCCGCCATTTTCATCCACGTGGTCTTTCCGCTGCCGTTGGGGCCCAGCATGGCATAGATATGCCCGGG
>JBGVCH010000027.1:0-46642 GCA_045226335.1 Christensenellales bacterium
GAAGTGCACCCAGACGGGGCGCTCGTGCGAGGCCGCGCGCATCTTCGCGATGTCGAAGCGCGGCAGGGCGACGCCGGCCTTTTCCCAGGCGGCGGCGTTCTTCAGGGATTCGAGGGAGACCTTCATTTGCCCTGGCTCCTTTCGATGCCCTCCCAGACGCCCCGGAGGTAGACGGCGCCGAGGGCCCGGTCGAAGAGGCCGTAGCCCGGCCGCCCCTGTTCGTCCCAGATCATCCGGCCGTGGTCCGGGCGGATGTAGGTGTCCGGGCAGGTGTCGTAGATGGCCTCCATGATGGCGAAGATGTCCAGGTCGCCGGCGGACGACAGGTGGGCGGCCTCCCGGAAGTGGTGATGGCCCAGGAACTTCACGTTCCGCACGTGCATGGCGCCGATGCGGTCCATCCCGCCGAAGTGCCGGATGATGGCCGGGATGTCGTTCTCCGGGTTGGAGCCCAGGCTGCCGGTGCACAGGCACAGGGTGTTGGCGGGGCTGTCGTGGAGGGCCACCATCTTGTCAAAGTCCGCCTGGCTGTGGGTGATGCGGGGCAGGCCGAAGATGGGCCAGGCGGGGTCGTCCGGGTGGCAGGCCATCCGCACCCCGACTTCCTCGCACACCGGGATCACGGCGTCGAGGAAGTACTTGAAGTTCTTCCGCAGGTCGTCGGGACCGATGTCCTCGTACTGCTTCAGGGTGGTCTCCAGCAGGGCCAGGCGCTCGGGTTCCCAGCCGGGGAGGGTGAAGCCCTTGCTGCCCTCGGCGGTGCGCTTCACGATCTCCAGCGGGCCCATCTCGCCCAGGTCCTTCTCGTCGAAGTACAGGCTGTTGCTGCCGTCCTCCGGGATCACCCGGGCCAGGTCCGTGCGCAGCCAGTCGAACACCGGCATGAAGTTGTAGATGATCACCTTCACACCGTTGCGGGCCAGCATCCGGATGGTGGAGATGTAGTTGGCGATGTATTCCTCCCGGGAGGGCAGGCCCAGCTTGATGTCCTCGTGGACGTTGACGGACTCGATGACCTCGATCTCCAGCCCGGCGGCGTTCACTTCGTTCTTCAGGGCGACGAACTCGTCCTCCGGCCAGTCCACGCCCGCGGGCTTCTCCAGCAGGCCCATGAGGCCCGTCATGCCGGGGATCTGCTTCACATACCTCAGCGGGATGGGGTCGGTTTGACGGCCGTACCAGCGAAAGGTCATTTTCATGGTTGTTTTCCTCCTTCAGGTGAAGACGGGAATCATCGGAACAGGGTGCAGCCGCTCTCCCGGAAGGCCTCCGCCATGGCGTGGAGCTGCGCCTCTGTCACCCGGAAGCGCCGGGCCAGGCAGGCGAGGCAGTAGCCTTCCTTCATGCCGCGGTTGATGAGCTTTCGGGTGAGGCCGGTCTCCTCCAGGGTCAGGGGGCCTTTCCCGCAGGCCAGGCAGGTCATGCCTTTTGCAGCGTCGCCAGGAAGACGGCGCAGTCGTGGGCCGGGACCTTCGTCCGGAAGTACTCCCGGAAGAAGCCCGCGTCCTCCCCGGTGAAGCAGTCCCGCAGCCGCAGCCCGTATCCGGAGGCGAAAGGCAGGCCGGCGTCCTCGAACAGCAGCCACAGGTCCCGGTCCTCCTCGCCCAGGTTGAACAGGCCCACGGCGTACTCGCCGCCGGAGAGGAACTTCAGGCAGGTGAGGACGTTTTCCTTCTCCAGGAAGATGGGGGGTCTCGCCTCCTCATCCTGGTTGATCCGCAGCAGCCGCGGGTTGGTGACCAGACCCCGGATGAAGTCCGACATATGCCGGATGTCGCAGCCCAGCATCAGCGGCGCGGAGTACAGGCACCACAGGGAGAACTGGGAGCGGTAGTCCGCGTCGCCGCAGCCGGTGGTGCCCACCAGGCCCTTGCCGTACATACCCACGGTGAGCATGTCGATGTCATTGAAGCAGCCCGGCGCGGAGGCGTTCAGGTGGGGCGCCTGGCTCAGGGCGATCTGCCGGTAGCTCTCCGGGTTGTCGAAGATGTCGCCGGTGGAGCGGTACATGTGGGCGCCGGTGGCCCGGATCCAGTTCCAGGACTCCTCCTGGCCCCAGTTGCAGGCGGAGAAGAGGATCTCCCGGCCGGTGGCCCGGAGCGCCATGCCCATCCGGGCGTACAGCGTCTTCTGGTCCGCGCTGGCGGGGCGGTAGCAGTTGTCGTATTTCAGGTAGTCCACGCCCCAGGAGGCGAAGGTCTCCGCGTCCAGGAACTCGTGGTCAAAGGACCCCGGGTAATCCCCGCAGGTCCGCAGGCCGTCGCAGGAGTACATGCCGAACTTGAGCCCCTTGCCGTGGACGTAGTCCGCCACGGCCTTCATGCCGCTGGGGAACTTCTCGCGGCTGGGCACCAGGCGGTGAGTTTCCGGATCCCGGAGGTATTCGGACCAGCAGTCGTCGATCACCAGGTACTGATAGCCGGCGGCCAGCAGGCCCTGATCCACCATGGCGTCGGCGCTCTCCCGGATCAGGGACTCGTCGATGCGGGGACCAAAGGTGTTCCAGGTGTTGAAGCCCATGGGCGGTGTCTTCGCCAGCATTCGGATCGCCTCCTTCTGGGGGGATTGCTGCATGAATTGTACCATACTTTGCCGAAAAGGCAAGGCAAGGCGGGGAAAAATGTCGGGCTTGCCAAGGCCGGGCAAATGCGCTACAATGGGCGCGAAAGGGAGGATGAGCATGGCCCTGAAGGAGAAAGCGCTGAAGCGGCTCACGGAGAAGCTGACGGCGGCGGGGGTGCCCTTCACCGTGGGCGCCAGCTGGCTGCTGGTGCAGCGGGGGATATTGACGGAGTATCACGATTTCGACATCCTGACAGATCCGGGCCACGCGGAAGCGGCGGACCGGGTGCTGACCCGGCTGGGCATGCGCAGCGAGGCGGGGGAGCGGGACGGCTGCTTCCACGCGTCCTACCACTTCGACGGCGCGGACATCGACCTGTGCACCGGCATGGCCTTCGAGGGCGGCCTCCGGGCGGTGATCGATGACGGCAGCGTGTCGGAGAAGGTGCCGGTGCTGGGGGCGCAGGTGCCCCTGGGCTGGGTGGAGGACTGGCTGGTCTGGTACGCCCTGATGGGAAGGGACAGCCGGGCGGAAGCGTGTTTTTCGTATTTCGCGGACCATCAGGCGAACGCAGACCGGTTCGCCGCCTGCGTGGACGGCCCTCTGCCGGAAGCGCTGGCAAAACGAATCAAAACCATCCAGGCGTAAGGAAGAAAGAGGAAAAAGATGTCGAGACTGGGAGACCTGATCCGGACCGAGCGGCTCCGGCAGAAACTGACCCCGAAGCAGGTGGCCCGCAAGTGCGGCGTCAGCGAGAGCTACATCATGGCGGTGGAGGCCGGCACCCGGATCATCGCCGACGACCAGGCCCGCCGCATCCTGCGGTCCATCGGCCTGAAGCAGCAGAACGAGGCGGACTTCAGCCTGGATGACATCGCGGCCACGGTGGACCTGGCCCAGGTGCAGCCCCGGATGGCGGAAGCCGTGAAGCCCAAACCCGAGGCGGTGAAGGTGGCCTCCACAAAGGAGGAGAAGGACACGACCGTGGCGGGCTCTGTCTGGCTGGACGCCCTGAAGAGCGTGCTGAAAAGCGTGCCGGTGATGAACGCGGTGATGCAGCCCGTGGACCACAAGCTGCTCCCCATCCTGGAGGGACGCATCGAGGGCGCTTCCCCGGACAAGGTGTATTACTTCAAGGTGCCGGACGACAGCATGCGGGGCTTCCGCATCCACCAGGGGGACCTGGCCCTGATCGTCCCGGCCCAGAGCCCCATCGACGGCGCGGTGATGCTGGTGGACCGGGAGGGACACCGCCTGCTCCGCAAGGTGAAAAAGCTGGACGCCACCACGGTGCTCCTCCAGAGCTACAACCGGGAGTACGACGCGGAGAACCTCCAGCTGAACGAGCTGACCTTCCTGGGCCGCGTGGTGCGGGTGGAGTTTGAGCCCTGAGGGGTTCCCGGAGGCGGCCTCGCGGAGGACCCCTCACCCGCTGCGGCGGGAGCTCCCCATTGCGATGGGGAGCCTCGGGGACTTGCATCTCAGCCCTCAGCCTCCCCACCGCAGTGGGGAGGTGGCCCGCAGGCCGGAGGGGTTCCCGGAGGCGGCTCGCGGAGGACCCCTCACCCGCTGCGGCGGGAGCTCCCCATTGCGATGGGGAGCCTCGGGGACTTGCATCTCAGTCCTCAGCCTCCCCACCGCAGTGGGGAGATGACCCGCAGGCCGGAGGGGTTCCCGGAGGTGGCTCGCGGCGACCTCATCCACCGCAGGCGGTCCCCCTTCCCTTGAATGGGAAGGCTCTGAGATACTCAAGCCACTTGGGCGGGCACTGCGGTTCAGGCAGGGGGATGTCCCGAAGGCCCGGGGCGGTGGTCAAGCCTGCCGGTCCGGCGCGGGATCCTTGCCGCAAGACCCCTGCACATCGGGCAACCCGATGATTGAAAATAAAGAGAAAAGAAAAAGGAAAGAGAAAATGGATATTGCTGTTGTGGGCCTGGGCCTCATCGGGGGCTCCATGGCCAAAACCGTCAAACTTCACACCGACCACCGCGTCTTCGGCACCGACACCGACCCGGAGACCATGGCCCAGGCCCGCCGGATGGGCGCCATCGACGGGGAACTGAACGACGAAAAGCTCCGGGGCTGCCAGGTGGTGCTGGTGGCGCTGTACCCGCAGGATATCGTGGACTGGGTCAGCGCTCACGCCCGCTTCTTTGCCAACGACGCCCTGGTCATCGACTGCGGCGGGGTCAAGCAGCTCATCATGGACCAGATCGAGCCCTTCGCCAAGGGGCAGCCCTGGCACTTCATCGGCGGCCATCCCATGGCGGGCCGGGAGTACAGCGGCTTCCGCTATGCCCGGGACGACCTGTTCGACAACGCCAGCATGATCCTCACCCCCCTGCCGGAGGAGGAACTCCCCGTGCTGCAGCGGGCCCGGGACTTTTTCATGGACCTGGGCTTCCGCCGGGTGCAGTTCACCACCCCGCGGATCCACGACGAGATGATCGCCTACACCTCCCAGCTGGCCCACATCGTGTCCAGCGCCTATGTCAAGGGCGAGCTGGCGGGCCGCCACAAGGGGTATTCCGCCGGCTCCTTCGCCGACATGACCCGGGTGGCGCGGCTCAACGAGGACATGTGGACCGAGCTGTTCATGGCCAACCGGGACGCTCTGGCCGGCCAGGTGGACAGCCTGATCGACCGGCTGATGGAGTACCGGGACGCCCTGCGGAAGGGGGATCCGGATCAGTTGAAGGCCCTGCTGCGCCGGGGCCGCGAGACGAAGGAATCCCTGGAGGAAGTCTGACCTGTCACGGATCGCCCCGGAGATTGCCGAAAAAGCCGTCCAGGAGCGCGGCGCATTCCGCTTCCCGGACGCCGGCCCGCCACAGGGTCCGCCCCTGAAGGGCGGGATCCGCCGGCAGGTCGTAGACCGAGCCGCAGCAGCCCCGGGCCGGGTCCGCCGCGCCGAACACGCAGCGGTCCAGCTGGCTCATGACCATGGCGCCGGCGCACATGGGGCAGGGCTCCAAGGTCACCGCCAGGGTGCAGCCCCGCAGCCGCCAGTCCCCCAGCAGCCGGGCGCCCTCCCGAAGGCATAGGATCTCCGCGTGGGCGGTGGGGTCGTGCAGTTCTTCCCGCCGGTTCCGGGCGGCGCAGATCACCTGCCCGTCCCGGATCAGCACCGCCCCCACCGGCACCTCGCCGGCCTCCAGGGCGGCTTTTGCTTCCGCCAGGGCCAGACCCATGGCTTCCTCGTCGGTCATCCCAGCCCGCCTCCTCCCGTTTTTCGCGTGATACGGTATTTTATCACGGATCCGGCCGGGAATGCAAGAAATTCCGCTTCCGGATCGTTGACTGAGTGTCCGAAGGAGGGATCGCTTATGAAACACTGGGTCTGCCTGCTGATGGCGGCGCTGATGCTTCCGCTGACCCCGGCCCTTGCGGAGGCGGGGGAAATGACCCTGCTGGCCGTCAATGTGGGCAAGGCGGACTGCCTGCTGCTGCGGTACGGGAGTGTCGCTTATCTGATCGACACCGGCAGCTGGGAGAGCTGGGGCGCGGTCTCCGCCGCCCTGAAGGCCAACGGCGTCACCCGGCTGGACGGGGTGGTGCTCACCCACACCGACAAAGACCACGCCGGGGGCGTCATGGCCCTGGCGGCGTCCTCCGTGGAGGTGGACGCCTGGTACGCCTCGGCCTATTACTGCGAGGTGACGGAGAAGAAGCACCCGGCGGTGCTGGCGGCGGCCCTGCGGGGCGAGAAGGTGACCTGGATCAAAGCCGGGGACAGCCTGCCCTTCGGGGACGGCACCCTGGCGGTGATCGGCCCGACGCAGTTCTTCTCCGACAAGGAGAACAACAATTCCGCGGTGCTGTACGCGGCCGCGGCCGGGGCCACCATGCTGCTGACCGGCGACATGGAAGAGCCCGCGGAGCTGGCGCTGATCCGGAGCGGCGTGAACCTGAAGGCGGACGTGCTGAAGGTGGGCCATCACGCCGAGGGGGACGCCACCTGCTCGGCCTTTGCCCAGGCGGTGTCCCCGAAGGTGGCCGTCATCTCCACCGACTCCGAGGCGGAGCCGGACACCCCCTCCGGCCGCGTGCTGAAAGTCCTGAAGGCCGTGGGCGCCACCGTGGCCCTGACGGAGAACGCGAAGGGCGGCGTGCTGGTGACGGCGGCGAACGGCAGCGCGAAGGCGGAACTGACGGCCTGGGCCGACCCGCCCGCGGCGGTTTCCGGCGTGGCCATCACGGCGAAGGACAACGAAGCGGACACCGTGACCCTGACCAACCGGGGCAGCGCCGCGGTGGACCTGACGGACTGGTTCCTGTGCTCCCAGCGGGGCGGTGAGATCTTCGTCTTCCCCGCGGGCAGCGTGCTGCAGCCCGGCCAGTCCGCCACGGTGGGCTCTCAGTCGAAGGGCTCCTCCGGCGACTGGACCTGGCCGGACAAGAACGTCTGGCACGACAGCAAGGACGACGCGGCTGTGCTGTACGACGCCTACGGGCGGGAGATGAGCAGGGCGGAGTGAGGGAAATTCGGAATTCGGAATGACGGGGCGGAAGGCGCTCTCCTCTTTACGGGGCGGGCGCCTTTTGCGTGGGGACCTTATTTGGCGCTGCGGCGCCGTCTTTGTCTCTAATCGCCTTTGTCGATACTCCAAATGAAGGAGAATGGAAAATTGAGAAGGAACCAAAGGCCTTCCACTTCAGGGGAAGGGGGACCGCCCGCGCATGGACAAAGGGTGACAGCACAACAATGCCCGCGGGCGGTGGATGAGGTCACATGAGACGAGGCAACCCGCCTCAGCACAAAAGCACGCAAGCAAAAGGACCGACCCCCTCAGGCCGATCCTTTTGTCATCCGTGGAGTATTTTCCGGCAGAATGGTTATTGATTCTCAACTGAGATTTACAGGTCAAGCAGGGGCATGGACCCGAGGGTCCAGGGCGATGGTCAAGCCCTGTCCGCGCCCGCAGGCGCGAAATCCCCTTGTTTCACCCGGCATTCTGAATAGAATCACGCCTCCGTGAACAGCGCCGTGGAGTAATACCGGTCGCCGCTGTCGGGAAGCAGGGCCACGATGACCTTGCCCTTGTTCTCCGGGCGCTTGGCCAGCTGAAGGGCCGCGTACAGGGCCGCGCCGGAGGAGATGCCCACGGAGATGCCCTCTTTCTTCGCCAGGTCCTTGGAGGTGGCGAAGGCGTCCTCGTTCTCCACGGGGAAGACCTCGTCATAGACGGCGGTGTTCAGCACGTCCGGTACGAAGCCCGCGCCGATGCCCTGGATCTTGTGGGCGCCGCCGTGGCCCTGGGATAGCACGGGGGAGGAGGCGGGCTCCACGGCCACCACCTTGACCTCTGGCTTCTGGGACTTCAGGTATTCGCCGGTGCCGGTGACGGTGCCGCCGGTGCCCACGCCCGCCACGAAGATATCCACGGCGCCGTCGGTGTCCTTCCAGATCTCGGGGCCCGTGGTGGCCCTGTGGACGGCCGGGTTGGCGGGGTTCACGAACTGCCCGGGGATGAAGCCGCCGGGGATCTCCTTCGCCAGCTCTTCCGCCTTGGCGATGGCGCCCTTCATGCCCTTGGCGCCCTCGGTGAGCACCAGCTCCGCGCCGTAGGCCTTCAGGATGTTCCGGCGCTCCACGCTCATGGTCTCGGGCATGGTGAGGATGATGCGGTAGCCCTTGGCCGCGGCGATGGCGGCCAGACCGATGCCGGTGTTGCCGGAGGTGGGCTCGATGATGACGGAGCCCTCCTTCAGCAGGCCCTTCGCCTCGGCGTCCTCGATCATGGCCTTGGCGATGCGGTCCTTGACGCTGCCGGCGGGATTGAAGTACTCCAGCTTCACCAGCACGGTGGCCTCCAGGCCCAGCGCTTTCTCGATGTTGACCATTTCAACCAGGGCGGTGTTGCCGATGAGACCCAGGGTTCCCTTGTAGATGTTAGCCATGGCTTTTCTTTCCTTTCTTCATTTGACCGCCGCGAAGCCTTTGTCCAGGTCGGCGAGGATGTCATCGATGTGTTCGGTGCCGATGGAGAGCCGGATGGTGTTGGGATGGATGCCCGCCGCCTCCAGCTCCTCCGGGGTCAGCTGGGAGTGGGTGGTGGTGGCCGGGTGGATCACCAGGCTCTTCACGTCCGCCACGTTGGCCAGCAGGGAGAAGATCTCCAGGCCGTCGATGAAGGCGAAGGCCTCCTTCTGGCCGCCCTTGATGTCAAAGGTGAAGATCGACGCGCCGCCGTTGGGGAAGTATTTCTGATACAGCGCGTGATCGGGGTGATCCGGCAGGGAGGGGTGGTACACCTTCTCCACCAGAGGATGGTTCACCAGGTATTCCACGACCTTTTTCGTGTTCTCCGCGTGGCGCTCCAGGCGCAGGGACAGGGTCTCCGTGCCCTGCAGCAGCAGGAAGGCCGCGAAGGGCGAGATGCACGCGCCGGTGTCCCGCAACAGGATGGCCCGGATGTAGGTGGCGAAGGCCGCCTTCCCGGCCGCGGCGGTAAAGCGCACGCCGTGGTAGCTGGGGTTGGGCTCGCTGATCCAGGGGTAGCGCCCGGAGGCGTCCCAGTCGAAGGAGCCGCCGTCCACGATGACGCCGCCCAGGGTGGTGCCGTGGCCGCCGATGAACTTGGTGGCGCTGTGGACCACGATGTCCGCGCCGTGCTCCAGCGGCCGGATCAGGTAGGGCGTGCCGAAGGTGTTGTCGATCACCAGGGGCAGGCCGTGGGCGTGGGCGATGGCCGCCAGGGCGTCGATGTCCGGGATGTCGCTGTTGGGGTTGCCCAGGGTCTCGATGTAGATGGCCTTCGTCTCCGGACGGATGGCGGCCTCCACTTCCGCCAGGTCATGGATGTTCACGAAGCTGGCGGTGATGCCCAGCAGGGGCAGGGTGTGGGCCAGCAGGTTGGCGGAGCCGCCGTAGATGGTCTTCTGGGCCACGATGTGCTCCCCGGCTTTGGCCAGGGCTTCAAGGGTGTAGGTGATGGCCGCCGCGCCGGAGGCCACCGCCAGGCCCGCCACGCCGCCCTCCAGGGCCGCGATCCGGTCCTCGAAGACGCCCTGGGTGGAGTTGGTCAGCCGGCCGTAGATGTTGCCGGGATCGGCGAGGCCGAAGCGGTCCGCCGCGTGCTGCGCGCTGTGGAAGACATAACTGGTGGTGGCGTAGATCGGGACCGCCCGGGCGTCGCTGGCGGGGTCGGCCTGTTCCTGGCCGACGTGAAGCTGCAGGGTTTCAAAACGATATTTCGACATATTCCTATTCTCTCCTGTTCTGTCTCAGATTTTGGCTTGACACTCCTTCCGACACAGACAGGGACACATTCGGCCGTTGCGGAAATTGTCGCGGATCATCTGCAGAAACGTGTCACCCATGCGTTCCCACCTCATTTCCTCGATTCCCCCGGGGCGCTCCCGCCGGCGGGTTGAGTGCACTATACACCAAATCACCTATCATGTCAATAGGCAATTTGCACTTGATTTCCGAATTGCCCTGTGATACAATAGGCAAAACCGGAGACAAGGGGGCGCGGCGGATGATTTCCACCAAGGGACGGTATGGGCTGCGGGTCATGATCGACCTGGCGCAGCACGCCGGCGCGGGCTATGTGCCGCTGAAGGACATCGCGGAGCGGCAGGACATCTCGAAGAAGTATCTCGAAATCATCGTCCGGGACCTGGTGAGCGCGGGGCTGCTGGCGGGGGTCAGCGGCCGGAGCGGGGGTTACCGGCTGTGCAAGCCGCCGGAGGAGACCACGGCGGCGGAGATCCTGGAGCCCCTGGAGGGCAGCCTCAGCGCGGTGGCCTGCCTGCAGTGCGGCGCGCCGGCGTGCCCTCGGGAAGCCTTCTGTCGCACCCGCCCGCTTTGGGAGGGCTATGACCGGGTGACGCGGGCGTACTTCGGGGGCATTCATCTCAGCGATCTGCTGGAGGACGGACGGGTTTTCTGATCCGGGCCTCCTTTTTGCTTGCCATTTTCGGCGGTTGCGTGTATAATGGGATCAGCGGCAACAAAAAGACCGGACAGGAGGTCGGCATATGGCGATTCAGCTCATGCACTTTCCCAACAGGCACGGAGGCCTGCCCCTGCGGATTGCCAAGGGGCACTTTGCCACCAGTCACAGCCATTTCAACTACTATGTGGACCTGACCATGACCAAGCACCGCCTCTCCGAGGCGGAGGCTGCGGCCGCGGAGCTGAGCGACAAGTTCTACACGTCCACCATCATCGACACCATCCTCTGCTTGGACGGCACGGAGGTCATCGGCGCCTGTATGGCGGAAGAGTTCACCCGGGCGGGGCACACCAACATGAACGCCCACCAGACGATCTACGTGGCCACCCCGGAGCGCACTTCCGGCTCCCAGCTGATCTTCCGGGAGAACATCGCCCCCATGATCGTGGGCAAGCACGTGCTGATCCTGGCGGCGTCCATCACCACGGGCTACACGGTCCAGGGCGCCCTGGACGCGGTGCGCTACTACTGCGGCATCCCCGTGGGCGTTTGCGCCATCTTCTCCTGTGTGGAGAAGGTGGAGGACTTCCCGGTGATGAGCATCTACAACACGAAGAACGACCTGCAGGACTACCAGAGCACATCCTCCCACGACTGTCCCCTGTGCAGGGCCGGGGTCAAGCTGGACGCCCTGGTGAACAGCCACGGGATCACGAGCTTCTGACATTTCGGCACGCAAAAGCCGCGGCACAGCGCGATCTGACGCCGCGGCTTTTGCGGTGGTTTTGGCTGTGGAACGGGCCGCGGCCGCGCGGCGGGGGCACAGCCTCCGCGTCACCCCCGCAGAAACTCCCGCAGGCTCCGGATCTCCGTCCCGTCCAGGGCGGTGTCCGGGGCCGCGTGCCACATGGACTGCAGGATGGCCTCCTCGGCGCACTCACCGGCGGCCCGGAAGGGCAGGTTGATCTTCTCTTCCCGAAGGACCGTCTGGGTGCGGAAGCAGCTGCCGGCGTCCGTCAGCGGGGCCGTGGTGAAGCCCACGGCGATCTCCCCGCTGCCGTGGCCGATGTAGGAGCCCAGCCGCGCCATGCCCACGGAGGTCCGGCGCAGCACCCGCTTCAGCTGCCGGGCGGAGAGGGGCAGGTCCGTGGCCAGCACCAGGATGATGCTGCCGTGGTCCGATTCCGCCAGGCCTTCCGGCAGGGCGGCGGCCCGGAGATCCCGCGAGGCGCCGTAATTGCTCTGCACCAGCACCCCCAGGGTGTAGTTTTTTCCGTCCAGCTCCATCAGCCGGGACGCGGAGCCGATGCCGCCCTTCAGGCCGTAGCACACCGTGCCCCGGCCGGCGCCCACCGCGCCCTGGGCGAAGTCCGCAGCCGCGCTCTCCAGGGCGGCGAAGACCTCCGCTTCCTCCACGGGGCGTTGGGCGATGTCGCTGATGCGGCTGTCGTTGCACTCGCACACCACCGGGTTCATGCTGGTGAGGCCGGGGTTCAGCCGCAGCATCCAGGACACCAGGGCGTCGTGGACCTTGCCCACGTTCAGGGTATTGGTCAGGGCGATGGGGGTTTCCAGGGTGCCCAGCTCCTCCACCTGCACCAGGCCCAGGGTCTTGCCGTAGCCGTTGAACACGCAGGCCGCGGCGGTTTTTTTCTCCGTGAAGGGATTGTCCCCCGGGGGCAGGACCACCGTGACGCCGGTGTGGCAGCGGCCGCTGTCCACGGTGGCGTGGCCCACCCGCACGCCGGGCACGTCGGTGATCCGGTTGCCGGGGCCGTGGGGGAGGATCCCGATGTTCATGTTCATCGCTGCACCTTCTTTCACGGGGATTATAGCCGCATTCCGGCGCCGGCGCAAGCGGTGTTTCGCCGGAATGCCCGGGAGAGCCGCGCGCCTGTCCCCGGAGACTGTTTTTGCCCGTCCGGGCAGGCTATTGTGGAAACGGTGCTTTTGCTGTACAATATCGCGCGCAGAGGGGCCTGAACAGAAGACATATCCGCATGGGAACCGTTCGGGTGCGATGAAGCGGGACACGCGGTCCCGGAAACCGGACCATACGACAGGGGGAAAGCTCGATGGGCGAAAAGCGGAAAAAGGCAAGGATTGAACTGATCGACATCGCGAAGGCCATCACGATCATCCTGGTGATTCTGGGCCATACCACGGGCAACCTGGAGACGCCCATGTACAGGCGGCTGATCTATTCCTTTCATATGCCGCTGTTCTTCTTCCTGGCTGGCATGTCCATCAAACCGAGGCCGCTGCGGTCGCTGGAGGGCTGGAAGGCCTACATCGGGAAAAACATCCTGTCCCTGGTGGTGCCCTATCTGATTTTCGCGTTCATTTACGCGCCCTTTTCCTTCGACAACGTGCCGCTGTTCCTGTACGGTTCCTGGCAGACGCTGGGGAAGGCGGGCACGCTGACCTCGCTGTGGTACCTGACCTCCTTCTTTGTGGCCAGGATCTACTGCCAGGTCCTGGTTGATCTGGTGAGCGGGACAAAGGCGAAGAAACCCGGCACGGTGCTTGGCCTGCTGGCGGTCCCGATGTTCGCTATCGGCTTCCTGCTCCCGAAGCTGGAAGGCGGCTACCCCTGGTGCCTGGACGTGAGCTTTGTGGCCTCCGGCTTCATCCTGCTGGGGATGGCGCTGCGGAACACGATCCTGATCCTGGCCCAGTCCAAGGGGTGGGTCCTCTGCGCGGTGACGGCGGCGTCCGCGGCCGCGCTGGCCGGCGGGACCATCCTGCGGGGCGACGCGCTGGAGCTCAGCCTGATGTGCGGAAGCCAATACGGGAACCTTTTCTGGTTCATGCTGAACACCTTCTCCGGGACCCTGCTGGTGCTGGGGGTGTCCATGCTGATCTTCCGGCTTTCCCGGGAAGGCACGAGGCCTTTCAGCACCGGCGCCATCACCTACACGGGGCAGCGCACCCTGGGCATCTTCCTCCTGCACAAAAACCTGCAGCTGGACCTTGTCATCCCGTGGATCCGCACATGGCTGGAGGGGCCCCAGCTGCTGGTGGCCTGCATCGCAACCTGCATCTCCTTCGCCGCGTCCCTGCTCCTGTGCGCCGTCATTGAGAGGTATGTGCCGCAGCTGCTGGGACAGTTCCCCAAATACCCGGGCTGACGCCGGCGGCGCCCATATAAGGTACAGAAAAAAGACAGTCTTTCGCTTGACAGGGGGACGGCGGACCTGTATCCTATCAGTAGCTTGGGATTCAGTCCGGGCGTCTGCACGGCGGCCTGACCGCCGGCGTACAATAATCGAGGAGGCAACCATGATGAAGAAGCTCCTGACTCTGCTGCTGGCAGCCTGCATGATCCTTTCCTGCACGGCCGCCCTGGCCGGCGACGGCACCTACACCGTGCTCTACAGCGGTGAGGTCAGCACCCTGAATTACCTGATCACCTCCACCGCCAACGATTTCGCCCTGGCGGCCAACATCATCGACACCCTGGTGGAATACGACAACCTGGGCAACGTCATCCCCTGCCTGGCGGAGAGCTGGGAGACCAGTGAGGACGGCCTGACCTGGACCTTCCATCTGCGCCAGGGCGTCAAGTGGTATGACTGCTACGGCGAGGAAGTGGCCGACGTGACGGCCAACGACTTCGTGGCGGCCATGAAGTACATCCTGACCCCCGAGTACGTCAGCGCCGTGTCCAAGCAGGTGTTCTCCTCCGGCGTCGTGAACGCGGAAGCCTACTTCAACGGTGAAGTCACCGATTTCGCCGAGGTGGGCGTCAAGGCCGTGGACGACTACACCCTGCAGTACACCCTGGCCTATCCCGTGCCCTACTTCCTCTCCGCCACCACCTATGTCACCTTCATGCCGGCCTACGGCCCGCAGCTGGAGGAACTGGGCGCCGACTTCGGCGTGGACAACGAGAGCCTCTACTTCTGCGGCGCGTACATCCTGGAGATCTACGAGCCCCAGAGCCAGCGCCTCCTGGTGAAGAACGAGAACTACTGGGATGCCGAGCACGTCTACATCGACGCCATCAACAGCGTCTACAACGCGGAAGCCGCCACCCTGTCTCCCTACTATGTGCTCAGCGGTGAAGTGGACGCCGCTTCCCTGAGCAACAACATCATCGACGACTGGATGGCCGAGCACCCGGAGATGGTGACCAAGAGCCGCTCCGACCTGCAGTACAGCTACTTCTACTGCTTCGACTTTGATCCCCAGTACGAGGCGGAATACGGCCCCGACAACTGGAAGATCGCCGTGAACAACAAGAACTTCCGCCTCTCCCTGGCTTCCGCCATGGACCGCGTGTACTCCCTGTTCGCCGAGGATTCCGAGAATCCCGACTCCCTGCTGGAGAACACCGTGACCCCGCCGGCCTTTGCCGCCGTGGACGGCAAGGATTTCGCCGCCCTGAGCGCTTTTGACGGCGTCTCCGCCCTGTTCTACGACCGCGCCGACGAAGCCGGCAGCATCGCCAAGGCCCAGGCCTACCGCGACGCCGCCAAGGCCGAGCTGGCCGAGGCCGGCTGCACCTTCCCCGTGACAGTGGTCCTGACCTACAAGACCAACGACGCCAACTGGGCCAACCAGGTGCAGCTGATCAAGGACCAGATGGAGACCGTGCTGGGCAGCGATTACATCAACATCGTGCTCTATGCCGGCCCCGCCGACAGCTTCCTGACCGCCACCCGCCGCAGCGGCAAGTACAGCATCATGCGCTGCAACTGGGGCGCCGACTACGCGGATCCCGAGACCTGGACCGATCCCTTCGCCGCCGGCAACAACTACAACTTCATGGACAAGGCCCTGGAGAACGGCAGCCCCGAGACCATCGCCGACCTGACCACCTACTACGCCATGGTGGATGCCGCGAAGGCCGAGACCGCCGACACCGCCAAGCGCTATGACCTCTTCGCCGCCGCCGAGGCCTTCCTGATCGAGAACGCCCTGGTGCTGCCCTACCGCACCGAGACGGCCGACTACCAGGTCACCAAGCTGAACGTGTACGAGAGCGAGTACGCGCCCTTCGGCCTGTGCAACCACCGCTACAAGTTCATGCACCTCTACGACCACTACATCACCGCGGAAGAGAACGCTGCCTTCTTCGCCGAGTGGCAGGCTGCCCTGGGCGAGTAAGCCCTGCTCTGAACGGAGTCTGAGGAAGGGGAGAAGTCCTGCGCCAGCGGGATTTCTCCCTTCCCTGTTTTCATCCAATATCCACCGGGAGGAAGATCCGCGTGTACAACTCAAGGATGAAGCGTTTCCGGAGGGGATTGCGGGCCAAGTTCCGGGTCCTGCTGAGCCCGGCCATGCTGCTTTACATTCTGAAGCGGCTGCTCCGCTCCCTGCTGACCCTCTTCCTGATCATGACCATCGTTTTCTGTCTTTCCCGCCTGATGCCCATGGAGGGGTACTACAAAAACCCCGACAAGATGACGGAGGAACAGAAGCTGGCGGTGCGGGAACAGCTGGGCCTGAACGACAACATCGCGGTTCAGCTGGTCCGTTTCTACGGCCGCCTGCTGCGGGGGGACCTGGGAACCAGTTATGTTTACCGACAGAACAAGCCGGTGTGGGACATCCTGAAGGACAAGCTCCCCATCTCCATCCGGCTGGGCTCCATGGCCATCATTCTGTCCATGATCGTGGGCATTCCCATGGGGACGCTGATGGCCCGGTTCAAGAACAAGGTCCCGGACCACATGGGCACCGGCTTCATCGTGCTGATCCAGGCGGTGCCCATGGTGGTGTTTTGCCTGTTCATCAAGCTGTTCGGCTACCAATGGATGAACCTGAAGGCCACGGCGCTGTTCAAGGACTGGACGTGGCAGTACTGGGTGCTGCCCGTCATCACCCTGTCCCTGGGCAACACCGCCTATTACGCCATGTGGATCCGCCGGTACATGGTGGATGAGGGCAACAAGGACTACGTCTCCCTGGCCCGGATCAAGGGCTCCGGGGAGGGCCGGATCATGTTCCGGCACATCTTCCGCAACGCCTTTGTGCCCATGGTCCAGTACATCCCGTCCTCCTTCCTGAACACCGTGGTGGGCTCCATCTACGTGGAGGCCTACTTCAGCGTGCCCGGCATGGGCGGCCTGCTGGTGGACGTGATCAAACGGCAGGACAACGCCATGATCCTGGGCATCGTGCTGATCTACGCCTGCGTGGGCATCATCGGCCTGATCCTGGGCGACCTGCTGATGGTGCTGCTGGATCCGCGGATCAGCCTGGCGAAGAAGGGGGGCGGCGCGTCATGAGACTGGCGGACCATCATCCCGGGGTCAAGCGGCTGGAAGCGGCGGCCGGCGACGCGCTGAAGGGCTACACGGACGAGGAGCTCTTCGCCAATGTGCCCTTCAATGAGGAGGAGGCCGAGCGCGCGGGCAACGCCAGCTATTCCTACTGGCGCTCCACCTTCCGGGCTTTCCGGCACAACATCGTCGCGATGATCATCCTGGCGCTGCTGCTGGCGGTGGTGATCTTCACCCTGATCCAGCCTCTGCTGCCCGGCCAGTTCTCGCCCACGGAGATCAACAAGAGCGAGAACGGCATGCCGCTGAAAAACGCGGAACCGGACAGCGTTCACCTGATGGGGACCAACGCCACCGGCCAGGACCTGTGGAGCCGCGTCTGGGCCGGCACCCGCAACTCCCTGTTCATCAGTTTTACCGTGGCCATCATCGAGGCCCTGGTGGGCATCATCATCGGCGTGCTGTGGGGCTACGTCCGGTGGCTGGACTACATCCTCACCGAGGTCTACAACATCGTGGACAACGTGCCCTCCACCCTGGTGCTGATCCTGCTGTCCCTGATCCTGCACCCGGGCATGTTCACCATCATTTTTGCCCTGACCATCACCGGCTGGATCGGCATGGCGCGCTTCATCCGCAACCAGGTGCTGATCATCCGGGACCGGGAGTACAACATTGCTTCCCGCACCCTGGGCACCTCCACCTGGCGCATGATCTGGCGGAACCTGCTGCCCTATCTGGTGTCGGTCATCATGCTCCGGATGGCCCTGTCCATCCCCGGCGCCATCGGCAGCGAGGTTTTCGTCACGTACATCGGCCTGGGCGTGCCCATCGAGACCTGCACCCTGGGCAACCTGATCTCCAACAGCCTGGCTCTGATCTCCACCAAACAGGCCTACCAGCTGTTCTTCCCCGTGGCCGTGGTGTCGTTTATCACGGTTTCGTTCTACATCGTGGGCAACGCCTTCTCCGACGCGGCGGATCCCAAGAACCATGTGTGAGGAGGTCCGGACATGAGCGAGAAATGTATCCTGTCCGTCCGGGACCTACATGTGGTCTTCCGCCTGCGGAACCGGCAGCTTCACGCGCTCCGGGGCGTGAACCTGGACGTGTACGAGGGGGAGACCATCGCCATCGTGGGGGAGAGCGGCAGCGGCAAGTCGGTGCTGAACAAGAATTTTATCGGCCTGCTGGACAAGAACGGCCGCATCACCCAGGGCAGCATCCGCTATTACCCCAGGGCGGGGGAGCGCCTGGCCCGGGACAAGGATCGGCATGAGGACGAGGAGGGCCGGGCGTATGTGGAACTGGCGGCCATGCGCCGGAACAAGCCCTGGCGCGACATCCGCGGCAGCCAGGTCTGCATGGTGCCACAGGACCCCATGACCAGCCTGAACCCGCTGAAAACCATCGGCTGGCAGCTGACCGAGGCCCTGAAGCTGAATCGCGGGCTCCGGGGACAGCTGGCCTATGAGGAGGCCATCCGCCTGCTGGAGGACGTGAAGATCGACAATCCGGAGGAACGCTACTGGCAGTATCCCCACGAGTTTTCCGGCGGCATGCGGCAGCGGGTGGTCATTGCCATCGCCATCGCGTGCAATCCGCGGATCCTGATCTGCGACGAGCCCACCACCGCCCTGGATGTGACCATCCAGGCCCAGGTGCTGCAGCTGATCCACGAGGTGAAGGAGAAGTACGGCCTCACGGTGATCTTCATCACCCACGACCTGGGCGTGGTGGCCAACGTGTCCGACCGGGTGGCGGTAATGTACGCCGGCGAGATCGTGGAGGTGGGCACCACCGAAGAGGTCTTCTTCGAGCCCCAGCACCCCTACACCTGGGCGCTGATGTCCTCCCTGCCTCAGCTGGGCACCAAAGGCAAGGACCTGCTGGCCATCCGGGGCACGCCGCCCAACCTGTTCAAGGAAGTCACCGGCGACGCCTTCGCGCCCCGCAATCCCGACGCCATGCTCATTGACCACCTGGCGGAACCGCCGATGTTCGATGTGACCGAAACCCACCGCGCCAAAACCTGGCGGCTGGATCCCCGCATGGCGGATCCCAGGCCGCCCAAGGCCATCCGAAAGCTGAAGAAGCGCCTGAAGAAGATGGGAGGTGAGCAGGATGGATGATCAACGGGAAGTCCTGCTCAGCGTCCGGGATATGTGGGTCAGCTTCGGCAGCCGCCGGCACCGCTTCGACGCGGTGCGGGGCGTCAGCTTTGACGTGTACAAGGGCGAGACCTTCGGCATCGTGGGGGAGAGCGGCTCCGGCAAGACCACCATCGGGCGGACCATCATCCGGGTATACCCCGCGGCGAAAGGCCAGGTGTTTTTCCACGGGGAGGAGATCTCCGGAGAGCTCAGCCGGGAAAAGCGGCACTGGGTGACCGACAACATCCAGATGATCTTCCAGGATCCCATGGCCAGCCTGAACGAGCGGGCCAAGATCGACTACATCGTGTCCGAGGGCCTGATGGGCCGCGGACTGAAAAAACCCGAGATCCGCGGCCGGTCGTACCAGGCCCTGCGGGACGTGGGCCTGCTGCCGGAGTTTGCCACCCGGTTCCCCCATGAGTTTTCCGGGGGCCAGCGGCAGCGCATCGGCATTGCCCGGGCCATGGTGATGAACCCGGAACTCATCATCGCCGACGAGCCCATTTCCGCCCTGGACGTCTCCATCCGTGCCCAGGTGCTGAACCTGATGCGGAAGCTGCAGGTGGAGCGCGGCCTGACCTACATCTTCATCAGCCACGACCTGTCTGTCATGCGCTTCATCTGCGACCGCATCGCCGTGGTGCACAAAGGCCGCATCGTGGAACTGGCGGAGACGGAGGAACTGTTCCGGCGTCCGATGCACCCCTACACCCAGGCGCTGCTGTCCGCCATCCCCATTCCCAATCCCTCCCTGGAGCGGAACAAGGTGCTGAAGATCTACGACCCCACCCAGCATCATTACGACGAAGACCCGCCCAAGTTCACGGAGATGACGCGGGGCCATTTCCTGCTGGCCAACGACGAGGAGATCCGCCGCACGAGAGCAAGCCTGAGAAAGAAGGCGTGACGCATGAAGCCTGCCGAACTGGTCGCTTCCCTTTCCGTGCCGCTGCCGGAGGACATCCTGAAGCACAAGTGGGCCGGCCGCCTGTCCGAGGCACAGGCTGCCATCGAACAGCGCCTCACGGAGGACCTGCCTGCCATGCTCCGGGCCCGTCTGCTGGTGGAGCGGGAGCGCCTGCGCCGTCTGCCCCTGCAGTATCCCTGGGACCGCGGGACCGCCCTGGAGAAGCTCCGGGAACTGGTGCCGGACATCACCGAAGAGGAGTTCGACGCCTGCGAGCGGGAGGGGCGGGTCAATTTCCTGTATCTCGACGGGGAGAAGCGGTATTTCCTGCGCTTTCACCGGAGCCTGCTGCGCTTCCCGGACTTTCAGATCCGCCGGGGAACATACGGCCCCGTTTCGGCCTGGCTGGACCCCATGATCGCGGAGATCCGGGAGAAGGGCAGCCTGGCGCGGCGCATCACGCTGGAAGCATCCATCCGCCCGGCGGAGGGGGCCTTTGTCCCGGGCACCTACCGGGCCTGGCTGCCCCTGGCGGCGGAGAGCGCCCAGCAGAGTCATGTGACGGTGCTGGCCGGGGACCCGGATGCCGTGGCCCCCGCGGATGCCCCGATCCGCACGGCGTACTGGGAGCGGACCCTGGCGGAAAACACCCCCTTCACCCTGCGGTACCGCTATGACAGCCGCATCGTGTACGCCGATCCCCTGAATCGGCCCGCCCCCGCCGCGGAGATCTACCCGGCGGCCCTGCCCCCCGCGCCGGAAGACCTGGCGGAGGACGGCACCTTCATCCGCTTCACCCCGTACCTGCGGGCCCTGGCCGCAAGCCTCACGGAAGGCGCGGAGAGCCCGGCGGAGAAGGCCTGGCGCGTCTATGAATTCGTCACCACCCGGGTGAAGTACAGCTTCATGCGGCAGTATTTCTGCGTCGACGACCTGGGCGAGTACTGCGCGGTGAACCTGAAGGGCGACTGCGGCCTGCAGGCGCTGCTGTTCATCAACCTGTGCCGCATCGCGGGGATCCCCGCCCGGTGGCAGAGCGGCCTGTCCATCGGCGAGGACGGCCCCGGCGACCACGACTGGGCACAGTTTTACCTGCCCGGCTGGGGCTGGCTCTTCGCGGATCCGTCCTTCGGCGGCAGCGCGTACCGGTCCGGGGCGGAGGCTCGCTGGCGCTTCTACTTCGGCAACCTGGACCCCATGCGTATGGCGGCGAACCGCGTGTTCATGGCCCCGCTGCAGCCCGAGGAGGACTTCCTGCGGGTGGATCCCTTCGACAGCCAGGAGGGGGAGATCAGCCGCGCAGGCGCCGCCCTGCCCTTTGTTGGGCGCGAGGTGGACACAGACGTGCGGGTGGTGGAGTGGGCTCCGCTGACTTGACCGAACCACCGGGCCGTGCTATAATGGCCCGGTAAGTCCGCAGGGAAGGAGGGAACCCGATGTTCGAGGTGAAGGGCCAGCGCGTCGTGCTGGTGACAGACTCGGCCTGTGATCTCAGCGATGAACAGCTGGCGGCCTGGGACATCCGGCTGGTGCCGCTGCGGGTCTCCACCACCCACGGGGAATTCCGGGACCGCCTGGAGATCAACCCGGAGAAGCTCTACACCCTGATGGAAACCGAACTGCCCAAGACTTCCCTGCCCCTGCCCGGCGACGTGGCGGAGCTGTACCGCAGTCTCGCGGCGGAGGGCGCGGACCGCATCCTGCACCTGACCATCTCCTCCGGCCTGTCCGGCACCTACAACATGGTGAGCATGGTGGCCTCGGAGTTTGAAGGGATTCAGATTGACGTGGCGGACACCCTGACCCTGTCCGCCGGGGAGGGGTTGCTGGTGCTCACCGCGGCCCGGGCCCTGTCCGAGGGGCTCAGCGTGGAGGACGCCGTTGCCCTGATGAAGAAAAAGCGCAAGAACCAGCTGGGGACCTTCGTCATCCGGACGCTGGAGTTCCTGCGCAAGGGCGGCCGTATCGGCCTGGTGGAAGGCGTGGTGGGCAGCCTGCTGCAGATCAAGCCCGTGATCTATGTGGACGACGACGGGGTCTATGAGACGCTGACCAAGGCCCGGGGCTTCACCAGGGCGGTGAACGCCATGGAGGAGCAGTTCGCCCAGCGCTATCAGCGGCGGGCGGTGAACCTGGCCATCGTTCACGGCGGCGTGCCGGAGGAGGCCGCGGAGCTGGAGGCCCGGTTCTGCAGGACCCTGAACGTGGTGGATTCCTTCATCAGCCCCGTCAGCCCGGCCCTGGCCATTCACACCGGCCGCGGCCTGCTGGGCGCCATCGCGCAGCTGGCGGACGTGTGACAGATGAGTAACAGTATGAATTGATGCCGTGCGCATTGGATTGCAAACGGAGCTTCCCGATACCGGAAGGGCGGGGGCTCCGTTTTGCGTTGGGCGAAGGGCGGGCTTGCGGGCGGGGAGACGCTCTCACCGGGCCGGACCCGCCGCCGTCAACTTTTTACATTGTTCGGCTTGAACGCGCTCTCTGAAGCTGGTATAATGTCCCTGAGATGCGGTGCGCGGAAAAGAGCATGATCCCGTGGAAGGAGGTTTGCCGTTTTGAAGCGTTTGATCACCGGATGTCTGTTGGCCGCGGTCCTGGTGCTCTGCCTGGCGCCGATGGGCACGGCTTCGGAAGGGGCCAACCGGGCCGATGGCTCCCTCCCTCTCCGGGAATTTGTGGAACAGGCTGTGGTTCCCATGGCGTTGGCGAACGACTATGCCTGGCGGGTCAACCAGGACTTCTCCAACAGGGAACTCGGCGAACTGATCCGGGCCTGTGAAGCCGCCGGGATCGCCCTTCCGGAGGACAGCGAAATGGTGCACGAATACCGCGAGGGAAGGGTGTATGAAGAAGAATCCGCGATCATGGAGGTGTGTGAGGCGGTTCAGGGGTGCGGCTTTTGGGAATGGACGATCGCGGACAGGCAGTGGCTCCGGGGCGTCATGCGGGGACTGGGGTATGAGTGGGAACCGGAAGACGAGCCCGGCCCGGAGGACCTGACGGAAGCGGAGGCCCGGGCGATCGCGTTTTCCGCGATCCGGGAGGCCTTTGGCGCGGACGCCTTGCCGGAGGACCAGGGGCTGTCCGGCGCGATTGTGACCTTTACGCGCAGCGATGACACGTCCGATGCGGCAGAAGACGATGAAGCGTCAACCTGCTGGGACATGACATGGTGGATCGGGAGCAGGAAGTTCAGGGTGTATCTGGACCGTAAAGGGAATGTGCTTGCCGTGTCCGGAATGGATACATCCCACGGTTCTGAGCAGGATTCAGGTACGAATCCGGTCACGCCCGCGCTGACGAAAGACGAGGCCGTTCACATGGCGGCGAAGGCGATCCGGAACGAAACCGGTGTTGATGTGCCGCTGGAGGACCCGGCTGTCTATCACGTCTCCGCGGGGAAAAGGGTTGTCCCATCGGACGGCCTGCTGTACTGGGATGTGAGTTTTATGAGCCGAGCGATGGACTGGGGTGACTGTTCCGCCGTTGTGAGAGACTTAACCGGGGAAACCCGGGTGGTCACCGCAGATGTCGGTCCCGTCACCGCGGACAACATCATGAACCGGTTTGAGCATGAGTACGGTTCACCGTGGCTCCGCCGCAATGAATGGACAGCGGAGACCTGGGCAGCGATGTCCCGGATGGCGGCGGAACTTCCCACCGGGACGTTTGAGGGACAGCTTTTGAAGGAGACGCCGTTCATCGAACCCCGCGAGGGCCTGCTGACACGGCTTGAGGCCGACGAAGCCGCCTTCCGGGCGGCGGGCCTGACTTGCGCGGATATCTATTGCGTCGTGCTGATCGACGCGGATCCGCATCCGGTCTGGAAGTTCTGCCTGGAACACAGCGGTGTTGTCGCCAGCGGCTATTGGGATTACGAGGAGTTTTTCCTGATCGAGGTGGATGCCGTGACGGGGGAGGTGCTGGACCTGCGTCCCTGGTTGTACGATCGGGAGCCCAGCAGCTGCCTGTACAGTCTCGGCAGCACCTGGGCCCGGGTGTCCCTCCAGATGGAAGGCGCAATGCCCATGGCCCGCCGGGAACTGCTCCACACTTACGGTGATGAGCCCTTATATCTGAAATTCCGCCTCGATGACGAAAGCTACTGGAAACCCGAAGTGCGGGGCCTCACTGTGATCCTGAAGGCTCAGTTGTCCGGCTGGCCGGACCTGCAGGTCAGCCTGGACGAGAACGGTCTTCCCGTCCGGACCCAAATGGCCTGGGATCAGGACGGGCTGACCTATTTGCAGGTGGAGCGGGGCGATCCCGGCGCGATGGAACCCGCCGTGGATCTGGCAGGCGTTCTGGCTTCCGGGGACATTCAGCCGATCCGGTCCACCGACGCGGTCACCGCTGCGGGAAACGTCATCCTGGCGCGATGCAGGGAGCACGGCCTGCTGGGAGACAACGCCCGTTTGCTGTCCGTCACGCAATACAGGGTTGGGGGTGTCTTTGTCTTTGCGTTCGGGGAAAAGACGGACATCACAATCGCCGGCGGACAGCTCCGGGTTGCCGTGAAAGGCCACGACGGATCGCTGATCGGGGCATGGAGCGGGGAATGACGAAGAGATGCGGCAACGAACGGCGAACACGTATGCACAAATAAGGAGGCTGACCCGCATGCGGACCCTGAAATCCCTGATCTGCGCGCTGCTGGCGCTGGCTTGCCTGACAGCGGGCCTGGCCGCTGCCGAGACCGCCGATCTCTCTTATTTCCGGGAGAATCCCAGTATCTATGAGGTCACGGACCTGGAGGGCATGACCTTTGTGGCCAGCAAGCTGAGCGGCGGCATGACCTTCCCCCTGCCGGGCTGGGGGGAGAACAGCTATGCTCTCGCCTATTTCGCCATCATAGCCGACGGGGAGGAGAGCGTGACCCCGGCGCTGCTGATCAACGTGTACACCGAGCAACCCTGGCACATCCGGTCCCTGACCATCCCGGTGGAGGACCAGGCCTTTACCTTCTCCTGGCCGGATGGCGCCCCGGACTCTGTCACGGAGGAAGGGGCCTGCCAGCTCATCTCGATCATACTGGGGGAGGAGAACCTGCCCTTCATGCGCGCCATGGCGGCCAGGGCGACCTCCGTCACGGACCCGAACCTGCTGCTGGACATGCCCGTGGAGATCATCTTTCACGGCGATGAGGACTGCACGGCGGTCATGAGCGAGTACACCATGATGGACTACACGGCGGTGGTGTATGCCGGTTACGGTGTGACGCTGGACGGCTTCTACCGCTTCATCGGCAGCCTCCCCGGCACGTCCATGACGGTGGGCGGTGTCGGGGAGGATACCGTCTTCTCCGCCGAGGCGAAACCGGAGGAGGTTTCCGGGGAGGCTCCTGTCGAGGCGGAAACGCCTCCGGAGGAATCTGCGGAAGCCACAGGCAAGACGGCGACCCTGGAGGATGTGGTGGGCGTCTGGGAGCTGGAGAGCATGACGTATCTCGGCCGGACGGTGACCGTGGAGGAACTGGGCGGCGCGCTGGGAAGCGGCATCACCACGGAGTTCACCTCCGACGGGATGATGATCCTGCAGGGAGACGGCATGACGCCCCAGGTGTATGAGGTCGATCTTTCGGACGACACTGTGTCGCTGGGCGGCAATGACGCGGTCCGGCTGGAGAACGGGAAGCTGATCCTGGAGGTCACGGACCTGCCGGGGATGAGCATGACCCTGGTGCGCAGCGACCGCCCCGGCCGGGAAGCCACCGCGGCGGTGGACGACGCCATGGTGGGCCGCTGGGTCTTCGAGCAGGTGGTGAACACCGGCAGCATGGGCGACATCCCCATGGGGCCGGAGATCTTCCAGATGGTCTACGGCGTCCCCGCGCCGACGCTGACGGTCCGGAAGGGCGGCCTGGCCATGATGACCCTCGGGGACGATACGGTGACCTTCCACGCGGAGGAATGGCACCTGGAGGACGGCAAACTGGTGCACGCGGAGCATTTCGACGACGGGGACGTCATGACCTGGTATTTTGTGCGGGAGGGGGCCGCTGTCCCGGATTCAGCCGAGCTCCCGGCGGAGGACAGCGCGGAAGCCCCGGCGGAAGACGCTTCGTCGGAATCCTGCGAGGCTGCTGCGTTCTCGTACAAAGGCGCGGTCTGGGGCATGACAAAGGACGAAGTCCGTGCGTTGATGGGCGAACCGCTGACGGAGTCCGGTGCGGCGGCGGAAAACCAGGTGATGCTCTACCCGAAGGGAACCGAGGAACTGTCCTGTATCGTTCGTTATCATTTTCTGCCCGACAACGGCCTGTACAGCATTGACATCATGGCACCGGACGCGGACGGGGCCTTCTTCGCGGAGCAGCGGGACGCCTATACCGCCCTTTACGGCGAGCCCATGACCGAAGCGGACGCCGACCCCGAGGCGGAGGACCCGGTGGCGGTGATGCTGTCGGTCCTGCAGGCTTCCGGCGACACCGACTTCCTGGGCTGGCAGGCGGACGACGAGACCGTGATCATCATGAGCCGCGGACAGTTTGACGTGTGCTACATCGAACTCCGGCGGTATACGGATTTTTTCCGCTTTGAGTGAGGTCATCCGCGGTCTCCAAGTAAAAACACACCGAAAACGCTGCTGAGCGCGTTCGCAGGGCCGTCAGCAGCGTTTTTGTTCGGGCGGATCACCGCTTCCGTGTGAAGAAGCCGAGGTTGTGGCTGCGCTAACCGGCGTATCCTCCTTTCGACCGGGGAAACTCACCAGGCGATGCTGCCGATGTAGAGGACCCTGCGGTCCTGGTTGTAGCGGATGGAGGCGTCGGAGATGCCCCCGTCTTTGAGCCAGCCCCAGACTGCGCTGTGGTCGTTGGCGTACTCAGAGAACAGGCTGTAGGAGCAATAGACCCGGATCTCGGTCACGGTCCAACGGTCCGCGCCGCGCAGGAGGCTGACCAGCTCGGCGGAGGTGGCGGCCTCCACCACCAGGATGCCGGGGTCGGCCGCGGCAATGTTTGTGAAGACGAGCCGGCGATTCTCGTCCTTGTAGCTGACTTCCGCGGAGATCCCGGCCAGATCCAGCCACTTCCAGACGGGCTTTTCTGCGTCCTTGTAGCGCCGGTACAGGGACTCGGAGCAGTAGACGCTGAGCTTCTCGGCCCCGGCCGCCGACCGCATCAGCGCGATGATCTCCGCTTCCGTGTCCGCCTCCGCCGCCAGAACGCCGCGGCCGTTGGCGGAGATCTGCGAGAAGACGAGGCGGCGGTAGTCATCATTGTAGCTGACCTGTGCGGAAATGCCGGCCAGGTCCAGCCACTTCCAGACCGGGGTGTCCGGATCCTGGTAGCGCCGGTACAGGGCGTCGGAGCAGTAGACGGAGAGCTTTTCGGCGGTGGAGGCCAGGCGCATCAGCCCGATGATCTCCCGCTCCGTCGAGGCCTCCGCGGCCATGCAGTCCGGGCCGAGGATCGTGATCCCCGAGACGACCAGCCTGCGGTCCTCGTCCTTGTAGGTCACCTCGCCGCCGACGCCGGCCAGGTCCAGCCATTTCCAGATGGGGGCCCGTTCGGACTTGTACTCGCCGTACAGCCCCTCGCTCAGCCAGAAGATGCCCCGGGCCCTCTCTGAAACGGCGGCCATTTTCAGCGCGAGGATCATCTCCTTCTCGGTGGTCACCCTGTATTCCGGGACCGGGCGGTCCAGCAGGTCGGTCTGATCCAGGACACCGGAGGGCAGGAAGTCGGCCAGATAGCGGTAGTTCTCATTCATCCGGTCCAGGCCGATGTTGTAGTTTCTGTAACCGATGGAGGCGTTCTCGTCGTCGTCGTCCCAGGTCACATCCACCCCGCGCCAGGAACCGTCCAGGTAAACCAGGTTCCACATGTGGGCCGTGTCCTCGGTGGGATCGGCGGGCTTGAGGGAGTCGCCGTGCACCAGCCGGACCGGGATGTCCTTCAGCCCGCACAGCAGCAGGAACGCGTCGGCGTAGCCGTCGCAGTTGGCCTCCCCGTTCAGGATGGCGCCGATGCAGCGGTCGTCCTCGTCGGTGCTGTCGTCCAGGGTGTAGGTGATATGGCGGCACAGCAGGTCGTGAATGGCGATGATCACCTGTCTCTGGGTGCCGGAGACGCCGGAAACCATCTTCCGGGCGGCCTGCAGGGTTTCCCGCTGCCTGGCCGGCAGGGCGTCCTCGGTCCCGTTCCGCACGGCGCGGAGGATCGCGTAGCCCGGGTAGAAGACGGATTCGCCGTCCCGCTCAAAGACCAGGATGTGTTCGTCGTCGTAGTACGTGTAGCTGCTCTCCACATAGCCCGCCGCCATCAGGGCGTGCAGGCGTTCGGAATCGTTCGCCATCAGGCTGTCGTAGGTGGCGGCGTCCAGCAGCAGGGCGAAGGAATCGCTCCCCAGGGACGCGACCTCCCGGATGGCCATGAGGGCCCCGGCCTCGCTGTCCGCCCGGCGGACGACGCCGTTCCAGTATTCGCACCCCGTATACTTCAGGCTCTTCTTGCCGTCGCTGCTGTATTCGTGTTCCCAGTGGGCCAGGCCGCCCTCCAGGAGGAGCCCCTTCTTCAGCGCGGTGTCGCTCCGGAACTCGGTATAGAGGCCGGCCTCGGGCAGAAGCACGAACGCTTCCGCGCCGGCCTCCCGCATGGAAGCGACCGCCGCCAGCAGCTCATCCCGGTCCTGGACAGCACGGTACGGGCAGTCGTAGGGCTCCATGGAAGTGACCTCCACCCGGCCGTCGCTCCACCAGGACCAGCGGATCGTCTGGATACCGGCCCTGGCGGCCACGGCGTGCATCAGCTGATTGTCCGCGATCATTTCGTCCAGCAGGGCGCTGCCGAACTGTAGGGAAGTCTGGCTCTGGTGATTCTCGCAGGCCTGGGCCAGCGCCTGCTCCACCTCGTCCCAGCTGTTCAGCTCCTCCGCAGCCGCCATGACCGCCGGAAGCACAAGAATCAGGATCGCCAGCAGGATTCGCCGCATCGTTTTCATGTTTGTCGTCTCCTTTGGGTTTTATGGGGCAGAGCGCCGGTTTCATCCTGGCGGTTCGTCGTCCGCAAGATCCCGTCACGGTCTCGCAGCACCGGGGGCCGGATCACTCATCGTTCTGCCGCAAAAGGATCTGGGTATAGCCGTTGCGGCGCAAACGGAGGGTATCGCCGTCAACCGTGTAGGTATAGCTTTCCGTTGTGCCCATCCAATCGAAGATCAGCGCGCCGTCTTCGCTGACGCGGTATGTCCCCGATACGTCAAATGCCGTGGCATCGCTTATCAGATACCGAATCGTACAGGTCCCGTCCTCGGAGAACAGATAGACCATTGATCCGATCAGATCGTCCAGCCCCTCAATGGATTCGCCCAGCGGTTCGCCGGAGATGTCCAGGATGCCGCTGAGGCCCCAGCTGCCGAGCAGCGCGGGGTCTCCGCCTTCCATCGGCTTTGGTTCAGGCTCGGAAGCACCGAGGATGGCATAGAGCATGGCGCGCGCCTCGGCGGCGGACAGGGCCGGATCGTGGAAGCCTCCGCTGATCACCGCGGATCCCACCGCCCCCATCCAGAGGACTTTGTTGTTGATCGTGAAGAGATATCCGTCGATTCCCCGGATTCGGAGCGGCTCATACCCCACCGGCCGGGACTGCTCTTCATCATCGACGGCCGCCATCGCCATCCCGAGGAAAGTGCCCTGGATGATGGTGTCCGGCGTCAGGCCGTCCGTGCGGTCGGCTGTCTCGATGAACATGATATAGCAGGACGCGCTGCCTTCATCCTCCGCGTTCCGGACAAAAATTCTGGACAGCGCACCCGCCTCGGCTTCGTCGCTCTCCTCGGTCATGACCCAGTCATCCCAGACAAAGTACACGAAGCCGCCAATGCTCTCCGCGGTCATTCCGGCCGGGGCCTCAATCGAAAGCTCCGTGCTTTCCTCGGAAAACGCCCGCGAAACGGCCGCCGGCACAGCCAGCAGGCAGAGCGCCACGGCCAGGGACAGAATCCGCTTCATCGTCGGTTTTTCTCCTTTTTCTTTTCATATGTGAGGGGAAGGCCTCCGGACAGCGAGGCGCATGCCTCAGTCCTTGATGATGTAGGCGTCCACGATCTGCCCGATGTAGGCGGTGTGGAAATCGCCTTCGTCGCCGCCGCGGGCGTAGTAGCGCTGCCGGATCGCCTCGGGGATCGCGTCCAGGGCCTGGTCCTGCCGGTACAGCACCCTGCACTCCAGCGTCAGGGGGTATTCCCGGATGGCCGGCGTGCGGATGGACGCGCCTTCCGCCAGCGTCACGAAGTCCGCCTTGTTCACGTCCCGCCCTGATTGGCTGCCGAAGACCCGCATGATCTCGGGGCTCAGGACGGCGCCCTCTCCCAGCGGAACGGAGAGGGAGAACTCGCAGGTCCGGTCCAGCTGGGGCTTTGTATAGCGGCTTTGGCGGACGTACACGGTGAAGGTGGGCAGGCCCCAGATCACCCCGAGGTGGCCCCAGCCGATCACCATGCTGTTGAACTTCTCGCCGGCGGTGTTCAGCAGGATGCCCTTCGGCAGCGTCTTGACGATGTGCTCCACGTAATCGAAAGCGTCGATCTTTTCTCTCATGGGTTTTCCTCCTTTGTTTTCGCCGGAAGCCGGTCTTCCCGGGATCCAGGCGGAACCTCGACGGACGCCGCGGCGATCTCCTCATCCCGGGATCGCTGCCGGACCGCCCGCATCAACTGATTGAATTGTACAACAAGATCCCGATGAAAACAACTGGTGGATGCGTTTTTTCGGGGGAGAACGGGGGGCTGAGGCGGGAAACGGGTGGAGCGGAACGACAGGTCAAGGAAGGGGATGGGCCTGAAGGTTCAGGGCACCTGGCTGGCCCTCTCAGGCGCTGCGGCGCCAGCTCCCCCAGAGGGGGAGCTGAGGGATCGGGGCGGCGCTTCGGTTCTCTTTGTGGGCATGCGTCCCGCAGGGTCATCGCTCAAGACACCGCAGTCTCCTTCCTCCCCAGCTTGCTGGGGAGGGGGACCGCCGCAGCGGTGGTGGGGCTTCATGCCGACTGACTTCCTTCCCGGTTGCTTGATTTCCCGGCTGCGGTTTGCCCCTCTGTCGCTGCGGCGACATCTCCCCGGCAAGCCGGGGAGAAGGGATTGCGGCGGCATCCGGGTCTTTTGACGACAGCATAGACCGATCGTGTACAGGAGCGCTGGCGCGAGGCTTCCCTGCCTCTCCCTCTGGGAGAGGTGCCGCCTTCGGCAGCGGAGAGGGCTTTTGTTGTGGCTGAACAATGAGAGGAGCCTACACAAGCGGCCAGGAGCCCTCTCAGGCGCTGCGGCGCCAGCTCCCCCAGAGGGGGAGCAGGAGGCTTAGTATCTGCTGTGATGGGAGCGCCGCGGCGAGACTTCCCTGCCTCTCCCTCTGGGAGAGGTGCCGCCTCCGGCGGCGGAGAGGGCTCTTGGAAGTGGCTGCAAGTGAGAGGAACCCTTGTTGAACACGCATCATCCCGAAGCAGGACAACGAAAAACCCGCCTGAGATCCAAACTTCAGGCGGGCTGACAGCGGAGCGGGTGGGATTCGAACCCACGGACGGTTGCCCGTCACCTGATTTCGAGTTTTTTAGGTTATTTGGAAGCAGGTGGAATCTTCAGGAAGTTATCGGAAGATATTGGAACCGTTCAGGATGCTTATGCTCCAACGCTTGTCGCGTATTCGGAGAGAAAGAGGAGAGAAAAACCAGACGTAGCAAGGAATTCGAAGTTTTCCCCCTTCCAGGCTCAATTAGGAGAGAAGTTCGGCACGTTGGAGAGAAAGAGGAGAGAAACGATGTTCTCAATCCATGACTTGACCAAGAATCATGTGTCTCGGAATACGCTGAATTAGAAATGTGAACGAAGGATAAACCGGGACCGCATCGAAAATCAAGTTTGAGATTAAGAAGAGTTAGAACTGAGCCATACGCGATGTACAATAAGTCCCTCTGCTGATTGGCAAATCACAATTGAGGAGGGGTATTGTGCTAACGGAGAAACAGGTCAGGGAAATGCTCGCCAAATATCCTGATGGTGTCAACAAAGAAATCTTCCGAAAAGTATGCCATGTCAGTCCACAAACGGCGCAGTATCTTTTGGAATCGCAATTGGTTCCTTGCCAGATCAGTCCACAGAAAACACACCGCTATCACATTGCAACAGCTGATATGATCGCATATCTTCAAGACCGAGAGAAACATCCGGGACGCTATGGTTGTCCTAACGGTAGAGCTGTCAAAAACAGGAATCTGAAGAAAAAGAAGAACCATGCAGTGAATCGGCCTTCAGCGCGTCAGCTGATGGCGGTAACAACGAATGATTATCAGAAAGCTTGTCAGCATGCACTCTGCGATCTACCTGATGTTATGACAATTCAGCAAGTGAAGAAAGTGATCGGTTATTCTGAAAAAACCATTTACATATGGTGCAAGAAGAGAAGACTGTTTTCAATTCAGATCCGTTGTCACTCACTTGTTCCCAAAGTTTCCCTATATGAATTCATGGTATCCAAAGGCTTTCAGTCTATCAAAAACAAATCAGTTTCACACTGGGGAATCCTGAGCTATGCGGTCAAACTTGCTGCTATGGACAAGTAAATACGATGGTACTGCGGTGACCTCCGCAGTATAGGGCGATCAGATTGGGTATTGCTGGTCGCCTTTTCTATACCAAATTTGTACGTTAAGGAGCAGAAGAATGGCGATCATGCGCGTTGAGAAGACCGGCAACTATACGGTCATGTCAAATCATCATCTGAGAGATCATCGCCTCAGCCTAAAGGCAAAGGGGCTATTGTCTGTCATGCTTTCACTTCCTGCTGAATGGGATTTCACACTTGCCGGATTGTCCTGCATCAGCAAGGAAGGTGTCGATGCGATCCGTGCCGCTGTCAATGAGCTCGAGAAAACAGGTTATATCATTCGCTCAAAGGTAAGGAACCCATTAGGGCAGATCATTGATATGGAGTATACAATCTACGAACTACCACAGGATAATAATGAAAAACAGCAAGAATCGAAGCAGAACCCATCTGATGTACTATGTAGTGAGTGCGGTACGTCTGCAACTGCCCATAAACCAGTATTGGAATCCCCAATGTTGGAAAGTCCAATATTGGAACAACCGACATTGTCAAAGCCGACGTCGGGTTTTCCAGCGTTGGAAAACGCAACGCAAATAAGTACAGATATACTAAGCACAGATACAGAAAGAAAAGATATAAAAAGCAACGAATCATCAAATCCAAATCAATCAAGTACTTATCCATCAGATCCAGAGACTGTTGAACAGATAGAAAGTGTTTCGGCATCCAAGGATGCAATAACCTCGCCATACGGAGAATTACAAACAACAGTCAAGTCTTCTTCTATCCAGCCAACTCAATCAGCGGTAACGAGTGTGCAGCAACTGTACATGTCTGAAGAAACCAGTTTGCCTGGCGTACGTCGTCGGCTATCATTTGATGAGTTTGTTAGAAAAGTCAAGCACCAAATTGGCTATTGGGATCTGATTGAGGGAAAGCATCGGGATGAAATCGACAATATTTTGTCTATCATGCTGGAAGTGCTATCCACACAATGTGAGTTCTTCACAATTTCAGGGAAAAAGTATCTAGCAGATTTGGTTCATCAACGGTATACACAGATCAATGCTACTACAGTCGAATACATCTTGGAGTGTCTCCACAACTGCGGCAGCAACATCAGGAACATTAAGCAATATTTGATCGCAGCACTGTTCAATGCTCCAGCGACCTGTGATAGCTACTACGGCGCAGCTGTGCGTCACGATTACGCTTTTATGCGGGGATGAGGAGGAGAAAACATGTACAGAAACAGTAAGCATTATCCGGATCCAACGGCGGGAGCTGCGCTTGCCCATATTTCGCATGAGAAGTATAGGCAGCAGAAACACAATGATTGTAGAAAGCAATCCACAGATGATGCGAAGGCAAGAGAACAGGAGCCATGCCAACGCGCTATGCCTGCCAGCCAGAGCGTTTCACGATTACATCCGAAAGAAAAATGGAAGAATATGGAATTTAATGCGGCGGCTGCCTCAATGTGCGTATACACTGGGGACAAACCTTTTCAAAACTTGGCAATCGCCGTAATCAGACAAGCCGTCTATGACTATCTTGCGCTGGGTAGACGTTTGCAGATCTGTAAATGCCGTGACGATATGAGAGAAATCGAGAACAAAATGAAAGCGCTCAGTAGATTCTTCCTTGGATGCTGGTATTCTACACTAAGCGGAAACATAGATGGTGGCATGATCCTGGAAGCGTTGGATCGGGAGGTCTTTGGCGATGATTAATGCACATGATTACCTTCAGTCTTTCAGAGTTGCAGAACAGAGGATTCAGCTGAAGATTCAGCAGGTGCAGAAACTCAGGGAACAACTCATCAATATCTCAGCTCCGTTGAATCAAGAACAAATTGCGCATACAAAAAACGTGGGAATTATGGGTGATACAGTGGCGGCAATCATTGATATCGAAAACGAAATCGATCAGCAGACTAGTCAACTATATAAAAGGAAGAAAGAAGCATATCATATGCTCGATCAAATAAGGCCGGAAAGCGCAATGCTGTTGATTGAGCGTTTCCTTAATGGAAAAACAGTTGAAACAATGAGTCGGGAACTTCATGTCTGCAAGCGCCATGCGCAGAGGAAACTGAATGATGCGATCAAGGAGTTACAAGCAGTCTTTAGCAACCTCCAGTGTTTTTGCTGATCTTTAGTTGTCCATTCAGTCAAAATAGCAAGTTTTCACATCTTGACCTATAGTGCACCATCTCTTCCGCTATTTTGCACCAACCAAGGCTTAAGGAATATTGGTGAAATCAGGGGCGTCATGAAAAAAGTAGTATTACGAGAGGTTCCCTTTGGAATTAGATTTATGGTACTTTGGTGATACTATAATCTCTATGTAGGTGATACTATAATCTCTAGCTCTTGACTGATTTCGTTTAAACGAATATAATGAGCATGAAAATGTCTAGCGAGGTTGCTGAATGAACGGATACATGACGACGCAAGCAGTGGCTGAAAAATGGGGAATTACCAACCGACAGGTGCAGATACTCTGCAAGGAGAATCGTGTTGTCGGAGCGACTCGTATGAGCAGAATATGGGTGATCCCAGAAAAAGCTGAGAAGCCGACGTGCGATAAGCGCAGAAATAGCGTTAATGAACAACCAGGAGATGGAAGAGATGATGAATAGCACAATGGAAGGGAACCGCTCTAAAGCACAGTCCGCTCCCTGGCGTATGCATGAGTTTTTTGCCGGTAGCGGTTTGGTTTCTTATACTAAACCAGAAAACAACAAAGAATACTGGATCAATAAACGAAAGAAAATAGTGACCATGATCGATTGATTAATTCCATATTTCAGCAAAGAGGATGGAATGTACTTCGAATATGGGAGTGTGAATTGCGTTCAAGAAACCGTCGCCAACTATTATAGAGACTGCAGTCGGTTTTTGGGCAAAAGATGAATTAAAGCTGGGAGACAAAGAAGAATGATAGAAATTTATTCCTTTTTTTCCGGAATGGGAATATTGGATTTAGGTTTTGAAAACGCAGGATTTAAGATAGAATTTGTTGATGAGAAAAATACTGCTTTTTTAGAGGCTTACAAGTATGCCAGAAGAGCCATGAATTTGTGCCCCAGATATGGCTATAGCAGCAAAGATGTTAGTGAATATCTTGATGATAAAACGTGGAATCAACAATTTCCTGAATATAACACTAGAAACTCAGATTGCTTTGTAGGCTTTATTGGCGGGCCACCTTGTCCTGACTTTTCAACTGCGGGAACAAATCATGGTGAGTATGGGAAAAATGGCCATTTAACCACTGTTTATGTGAATTTAATCATAAAAAGGAAACCTGACTTTTTTGTTTTTGAAAATGTAAAAGGTTTATACAAGACAAAAAAACACCGAGAATACTATGAAAAGATAAAAAGAAAACTCTATCATGCTGGTTATTCACTATTCGATTCGATGGAAAACGCACTATCTTATGGTGCGCCTCAAGATCGTGAAAGACTCATTCTAATAGGGTTTAAGCGACAAACATTTGGAAAACGTATACAATATGAGATAGGCAGGAACAGGATATATAATATTGAATCGATATTCAGGTTGCCGTGGCCGGATACAGATTCTTTTGTTGAAGACGGAGAATTGGAATGTCCTAAAGAAATCATTGAAGAATTGACGATACAGCATTGGTTTCAAAAAAACGATGTCAATAATCATCCAAATGCTGAGGAAAAGTTTACAGTAAGGAATCAAACCAAATTTTACTCAATTCCTGAAGGCAGTTCTAAGGGGAAATCATTTAAAAGGCTTCATCGTTGGAGGTATTCTCCAACGGCAGCATACGGAAATAATGAAGTTCATTTACATCCTTATTTTCCTCGGAGGTTGAGTGTTTCCGAAGCTCTTGCAATTCAATCACTTCCAAGATCATTTGAATTACCGCATACTTTATCATTATCAGCAAAGTTTAAGATGATAGGAAATGGAGTTCCTTATCTTCTTTCCCTTGGAATTGCTAATGAACTAAATGATTGGTTGGCAATACACTTGCCTAAACAGGAGGAACAATGAACGAACAGGAAATACTTAAAGAAGACTTACGATTGCTGAATCCTAAAGAGTTTTATATCAAATATATAGTTAAGTCTCATAATTGGTATTTTAGTAACTACTTAAAGTTTTCGCAAGATGAGATCTTAGATAAGATGGATTATTTTAAGGAGATAGTTTCTTCCCAACTAGGTATTAGTTTTCATAGTTTACAGATCGTTGGAAGTGCAAAAACAGGATTTAGCCTTTCTCCCCAAAAAGCATTACAACCCTTTCATGATGGTTTGCCTGGACAACCATCTTCAGATATAGATATTGCTATTATATCAGAAAAGATATATAGAAAGTTTTGGGATAATCTACGAGAGATCAGGGGATTGTGGTACAAGAGCTATTTTTCTCACTTGACAGAATCTATTTTTCGTGGGTATATCAATGATAAAGATATACTAAGAATTCCTGACCTTCGCGAAGAATGGGAAAACTTAACATCTCCGATAAATGTTTCTCTTCAGGATAAACTAGGATTTGTTCATCCGATTACCTACAGGGTTTATCGAAGCTGGGACGATCTAGAGGACTATCAGTTGTCTGGAATAAGCAAAGCCAAAAAGGCATTGGAGGTATAATATGTTTAGTTTTACAGAGAATCGGAAAAGTATAAAGGACATTACTACTATGTTTAATGAAGAGAATCTAATTGTCGACGAGACCTATCAGCGCAGATCTGTATGGAGTGAAAAGGATAAGGTTCGCTTGATAGAAACAGTCCTCTTAAAACTAGTGGTTCCTGTTCTCTTCTTTTGGAAAGCAGAGACAGATCCTGATACTGGCGCGTCAATAACACATATTGTTGATGGACAGCAAAGAATAAAGGCTATCTGTTCTTTTGTGAACAATGAAATCAAATTGAAAACTCAGTTTCTACTTGATGAAAAAGCAAAGGAAAAATATGGGAACAGGTATTTTAGTGACCTTGAACCTGATGATAAAAAGGATTTTTGGAACTATCAACTCATGGTTATTGATATTGATCCTTCAGCGACAAGAAAAGATATAGTTACTATGTTTAATAGACTTAATTTGACAGACTATAACTTGAACGATCAGGAAAAACGTAATAGTATGTCAGGTGAGTTCGCTGCTTTAGCAAGAGAATTATCAGAATTACCAATATGGGAAGAAAAACATTTGTTTACTATAACCGATGTTAAACGAATGAAGGATGTTGAATTTTGTGCATCTTTAATTTTGCTTTGCCGAAAAGGTATTATTGATCAAACAGATCAATCGGCGTTAAACCAAGCATATGAAGATCTGCAAACAGGATATAAAGATGCAGAGCAGAATAAGATCGCAATCAATGATGCGATTGATGCTATTCCGCAATATTTCTGCTCGGAAAAAGCAACCAAGTTTTTGAAAAAGAAAACACAATTATATACTCTCTTTTCCGTAATCTTCTACTTACAAAGGAATAAAATATATGTAGAAGAGAAGCACATTAAAAATTTTGATCGGTTTGTAAATTTATACTCAGTATTCGGGAATGATTTAGATTTGCCCGAAGATTTGAGTGAAGGAGAGAAAACTATATTTGATTGGTTGAAAAAGTACAAATTAGCTTCTTCTGAAGGATTAAACAAACACGCTAATCGTATGATTAGATTTAACGTGATGAGAGATTTCATGTTCAGTTTAGACGAAAAACTCGAAGATGCAGAGAATACGCTATATGATAGAATAATAAAGCAGGGGTATATACCACATGATGATGAAGAAGAGTCTTGAGGATAGTTGCTTCATTTGTAGATTGTGTAGAAACAGGTTTACATATGATGAGATGAGCGAAGAACACTATCCTGCTAAAAGCACTGGAAATAACGATATAGTTGAATTGGATTTAGTAAAGCTAATTGATGCTTTCCAATCTGGCATAGCACAGCAAAAGATAAAGAAAAAGGTCAAACTTGGGCATGCTGTAGAAGATGCTGCTGGAATATTTTTCGATGAAGAACTGGCAAATAGCCTATATCCGAAAGGGCGCACATCCCGAACTCTTTGTAGACGATGCAATACATTTCTTGGTAAATACGATGAAGCATATTTGAGGTTTTTTAACGCTTATGGAGCACCAAATATTATTAAAGGCTTTCAAAAGAAAACTAAAATTCAAATTATGAAATCTATTTATGGAAAGTTTTTGTCTGTATCTGAAGCACTAGATGTGGACTTTGACTTCTTGGATTTTATCAGAGATGAAACAATCGAAGAATATCATGGAATATGGCGCTTGTATTTTGTTCAGAGAGATTTTTCTTCGGATCTAATGGGGTTTGCAGATATAAGAACAGGGAAAATGGAGTTTAATGAAGGAGTGGTTTTTGAATTATCGGATGAAAGATTCATTTTTGATCTAATGAATTTTGAAAAGCATGACTGTTTTCCAATGAATAGCATACTTGACATATTTAAAAATAATTATGTACTAATAAAAGGAACCGGTGAGAAAGGGGGATATCATGCTCAACTGCTTATTGGGGATTTGCTTGGGCCGATGACGGCGGCACTGTGAAATCTTTTCTGTAAATTGAGGCTTTCCGTGATAAAACCAAGATTGATGGGGGCTGAACGGCAGATTCTGCTGTTCAGCCTCTTGGCTGCTATACCAGAAAACAGGCAGAGATGTCAAGGGCGCCCGGCCGGCCGGGCGTTCATTTTACCCTTGACAGATCTGGCTTTTTCTGGTCAATCCGGCAGCCGGCCGTCGTACATGATCGCCAGTTCGCCGTATACTTTACCCCAGTTTCGGACCGGCATCGTCCATTTTTTGGTGGCTTCGAAAGTCGAGAGGTAGAGTGCCTTCAGGAACGCGGTATCGCTGGGAAATACGCTGCGCTGGCTGTTCAGCTGCCTGTAGGTGGAATTCAGGCTCTCGATGGCATTGGTGGTAGGGAAGAACACATAGGTAATTGCAGAGTACATCAAGCATCAACTCGATGAAAATTGCATGGCAGAGCAGATGACGATGCTCGGGGAAGCGAACGACAACCTGTTTACAGGTTGCCAGAACAGCAGGTAATGAGACTTTCCCAAACTTTGTGTAAACCTCCAGGATGGTGTAGAATAAGAGCACCGGAATGGAGGTTTTCACATGGCAAGGAAGAACGGAAGGCAGCGGAGCCCGGAAGAAGCAGCACGGCGGGAGAAAATCCGGGAGCTGCTGGCACTCAGCGGAGTCGAAGGGATGGAGGACATCCAACAGCTGTTTCGCGAGACCATCGCAGAGTTCATGGAATCAGGGTTGGATGCAGAGATGGACGAGCAGTTGGGCTACGAGCGGTATGATGTCCAAGGGAAGGAGACGGACGACAGCCGGAACGGGCACAGCAAAAAGACTCTGCGGACCAGCTTCGGAGACACAACCATCCAGGTTCCGCGGGATCGGAAGGGTGAATTTGAACCGGCCATCCTGCGGAAGAATCAAACGAGCATCAGCCAGGATGTGGAAGCGAAGATCATCTCCATGTATGCAAAGGGCATGAGCACGACCGACATCGGGGATCACATCCGGGATATCTACGGTATTGAGGTCTCTGAGAGCACCGTAAGCCGAATCACGGACAAAGTGCTGCCCGAAGCCCGGGAATGGCAGCAGCGGCCGCTGGAGAGCATCTATGCGGTCATGTTCATGGATGCGATCCATTACCATGTCCGCAGCGAAGGCCAGATCGTGAAGAAGGCTGTGTATATCGCGATCGGCATCGATCTGAGCGGCAGGAAGGACGTTCTGGGTATGTGGGTCGGAGAGAATGAAAGCGCCAAATACTGGGCGACCGTACTCAACAGCCTGCGGAACCGCGGTGTAGAGAATGTGTTCATAGCCTGTACGGACAACCTGACCGGCTTTGCCAATGCCATAGAGGCTGTCTTTCCCAAAGCAGACATTCAGAACTGCATCATTCACCAGCTGCGGAATTCCAGCAAATATGTCTCCTATAAGGATCTGAAGGCACTCATGGCCGATCTGAAGAAGATATATGCCGCTGTGGACGAGCCGTCCGCGGAAGAGGCGCTGGAAGCGTTTTCAGCCCGGTGGGATAAGAAGTATCCCAAGATTTCAGCGTCCTGGCGGGAGAACTGGCCCAACCTGAGCACCTATTTCAAATTCCCGGAAGAGCTCCGGCGGCTGATTTATACGACCAACGCGATCGAGGGCTTCAACCGTCAGCTTCGCAAGGTGACCAAGGCCAAGGCCGTTTTCCCCACCGATGACAGCCTGCTGAAAATGCTGTATCTGGCTGTATATTCCGGCACGATAAGGCCACGTGCACGGAGAAATAAGGCCACCATCACGGGGATTTAGGGCCATCGTCACGGTGCGGAAGGCCACCCGCTATAATGAGCATGGCACGCTGAGGCGTGACTAATGCTCAGGAGGTGGCCACATGGCCAACTATCGCGAGATTCTGAGGCTACACAGTCTCGGAACCAGCCAGCGCGGTATTGCATGGGAAGTTCGAAGCTCCCGCGATACTGTCGCCGACGTCATCAAGGCTGCACATGCAGCCGGGATCACCTGGCCGTTGGATGAGGACATCACCAACGGAGACCTGCAGGAGATTCTGTTTCCCGGGAAGTATGCGTACGCTTCCCCTTACACTATGCCGGACTTTGCCAGAATTCACCGGGAACTGGCACGACACGGTGTGACGCTGACGCTGCTGTGGCACGAATACTGCGACAAGGTTCGCGTCACAGGCGGCGTTCCGTACATGTACACGCAGTTCTGCGAGAAGTACAGGAAGTGGGCTCGGGTCACCAAGGCCACCATGCGGATCAGCCACAAGCCCGGTGACGCCATGCAGGTGGACTGGGCAGGAGATCCGCTGTGGATCACGGACAAAGCAACTGGCGAGCTGTTTCCCGGCTACATCTTCGTGGCTGTCCTGCCCTGCAGCTGGTACACCTACGCCGAGATCTGCGGCGACATGAAGTCGGAGAACTGGCTGTTATGCCATGTTCACGCCTTCAGCTATTTCGGCGGTGTTCCCCGTCTGCTGATTCCGGACAACTGCAAGACGGCCACCACGGCGAACACTCGATACGAAACCGTACTGAATCGGAGTTACCAGGAGCTGGCTGACCATTACGGCACGGCCATTGTTCCTGCCCGTGTCCGCAGGCCGGACGACAAAGCTGCAGCGGAGAACTCTGTCCGCCATGTTTCCACCTGGATCACAGCAGCGCTCCGGGACAGGACATTCTTCTCCATTGCTGAGGCACAGCAGGCAGTTGCCGAGAAACTGGAAGAGGTCAATCTGGCTCCGTTCCGGAAACGGCCAGGGTGCCGCAAATCCGCCTTCGAGCAGGAAGAGAAGGAGTTCCTTCGTCCATTGCCGGTCATGGGCTACGAGCCGTCTGTGTGGGCGCAGGTGAAGGTCGGGGCCGATTACCTCGTCACGGACGGAAGGAACAAGTATTCCGTTCCCTATGACCTGATTGGTGAGACCGTCAATGTGCGTCTCACCAGGGATATCGTTGAGGTTTTCTACAGAGGAGGCCGTGTTGCGGCTCACGTCCGTCTGGCAGCGGCACAGCGCGATCCTGTGGTGAAGCCGGAGCATATGCCCGAGGCGCACCGCAAGTTTGCTCAGTACAACCCGGAAGAATTTACCGCTTGGGCTGCCGGTGTTGGTGAGAATACAGCCGGCGTCGTGCGGTGTTTCCTGACCAGCGGGAGGGAGGTTGAACAGGGATACAAATCATGTGCGAGTCTGACCAAGCTGGCGAAAACCTATGGCAGCGAGGCTTTGGAGGATGCCTGTGAGCGTGTTCTCCGGCTGACCTCCGTGCCGACCATTCGCAACATTAGCACGCTCTGCCGTTCTTCCGCTGACCGAAAGGCAGCCGAGGAGAGGTCTGCTGCACAGCAGGAAATCCATGGCGGAGGGATTACGCGGGGAGCCAGCTATTACAGCAAAGGAGGACATCGCCATGATGAAGCAGGCAACGATTGACCAACTGAAGGCTATGAAGTTTACCGCCATGGCTAATGCCTTTGAATCCCAGACAGCAGATCCTTCCACCTATGGCCAGATGGGCTTTGAGGAGCGCTTTGGCCTGTTGGTTGACGCGGAATGGAACCGCCGTCAGCAGAACAAGCTCCGTAGCCGGATCCAGGAAGCCCGGTTGGATACCCCTTCCGCTGCCATGGAGGGGATTGAATATCTGGAAGACCGTAGGCTGGACAGGGCGATGCTGATGCGTCTGGCTTCCTGCGCCTACATTGACGATGGCCACCACGTCATCCTGACAGGCGCTTCAGGTTGCGGGAAATCCTATATCGCCTGCGCCCTTGGGAATGCAGCCTGCCGGAGATTCTACCATGTCCGCTACGTCCGGATGAAGAACCTTCTGGACGAGGTGAATCTGGGCAGAACCGACGAGCGGTGCCGGAAGGCGCTGAAGGCCTACGCCAAGGCAGATCTGCTCATCCTGGACGACTGGCTCCTCAAGGAGCCGCTTACCGCGCAGGAAATCTACGATCTCCTTGAAATCGTGGAGTCCCGGACCAAACATGGCGCGACCATCTTCTGCACCCAGTACGAGACGGATGACTGGTACGCGCACCTGAACCCCACGCCCGGCGAGGGCAGTCCTGTGACAGACGCAATTATGGACCGGATCGTCCACAACGCCTACGTGGTGCCGCTGGAAGGCAAATCTATGCGTGAACGCCATGGTCTGGCTTCCGCCCAGAAGGACGGTGTATAAGCATGACCAGCAGGAAAGCCTTTCTCCGGCAGGAAATGCGGCGGTACCTTCGCACCGTTTCAGATGCCACACCGGATGAGATCACTGAACTGAAAGCCTGGGTTGAGCAGGGCAATGATCCTTACTGCAATCCCTCCCATGTGGCAGACAGCAGCGGCTGGGAAATGCCTTTCATCCATGGTATCCGCGCCGAACAGGACTACATTGAAGCGGTGCGGGCTTGTATGATTGATCTCCCGGAACCCGCTGAAGAATCCGATCTGACCTGAGTGGGGGCCAGCCCCCACACCCCCGGAGTTTAACGAATCCTGTTTTCCCAAGGGAGTGATGACGTGTGCCCGGGCTTCTCGCACAAACGCAAAAAGAGCGGTACCGCACGGCACCACTCCCTCGCAAAACCTCATGTGTTACTCGGGTCGCTCTCCAGCGTTGCCCTGCCCTCCACATGAGTAAACGCAAGTATTATGGTACCGTGCCAATATGATCCTGTCAAGATGCGGTAGTGGCCTTTCGATCCGTGATGGTGGACTTATTTGCCCGACAGGGTGGCCTTATTTCTCCGTGACGGTGGCCTTGATAGTCCGTGCAAGTGGCCTTCTCAGTCCGAAATTTGCAATCTGGCCATGCTGGACATCACGAAGAAATGGACCGGCCGTCGACAGGACTGGGCCGTCATCCACGCCCAATTGGCCGTGTACTATGCCGATAGGATGCCGGAATAAACGGCTGTAACAGAAAACTGCCTGCCCGTCAAGGGTAAACGGCTGCGCCGCGCTTTCGGCGCCCTTGACGGACATTCGGTTTCCTGTTATCCTGCAATCAAGGGCCGGTGGACAGGCCACCGACCGCAAAACGATTTTGCCTTATTTCTACGCTGTTAGGGCGTTTACACAAAATTCTGGGAAGAACCCAGGTAATTGAACAACCCCATATATATACTTGATAAACTCACTAAAGAATAACTCTTCCAAGATATGTTATTGAAGAAATATCTTTTCCTGAAATTGTTTTCTGCTCACTATTATCAGGCACCAACTTATAGCCTCTCCCCTGCTTTACATATCGCTTGCACATTACATTGCCATCAACAACAAACAAACCAACTTCTTTATGTTCAGGTTCCTCTTCTTTCTTAACGAAGATCACGCTGTTGTCCATAATTGTTGGTTCCATGCTGTTACTAGAAATTGTTACAGCATAATCGGCATTGCCTGTAGAATCTTCAATGTCAGTATGCGGAATGTTTTCATCCATGAAAAATCCGTCACCGGCGCACGCTGAAAACTCAAAAAGCGGAATTACCCTTCCTTTGGGTGAATCTTCTTCTATTGTCTCTTCCTCTGCAAACTCTTTAGATATTTCAGAGATTATTTCAGAAAGCCAAGAAAAAATATATTCTCCTTTTTTAAGCGGATCATTCACTATCTTATTTATCAATACGATATTTGCACTTTTGTTTTTATATAACCCATTATAAAAATCTATCGAATTGAATTTCAGGTCTGTTGCCTTGATAGTGAAGATACGATTTCCTTCTTCTTGGAGAAAATACTCATTTTCCTGAAAGTTAAACTCGATTGTTCTTTTCATATCGCTTCCACCTCTTTTGTATAGAATCTAATCCACCATCAATATTATCCGCGACCAGCTGCAAAACACTATATTCATCGCATTCATACTCTAACGCGCCAGATTGAATTTTCAGTTTTCCATCATCTCCTCTAAAAAGATAAATAATATTATCAACATCAAGATTCACAATAAACTGCGGGTTGTGCGATACCATAATAACCTGCCTGTTTTCGCCCATAGCTCTAAAGCAATCTAAAAGATACTCTTTAATTGCAGGCTGCGAAACATTGTCTTCCGGTTGATCAATAATATAAACGCCATCGATACTATTCTCATAAGACAGCAAATCAAAATATATCTTTGCATTCAATCCTGCGGATAATTCCTCTGCTTTGTCTGATTCTCTAAGGATTATTGTTTGCTTTGGAGTAAAATCATTTTCAAAGCTCTTTATAAGCGCTTCCTTAAAAAACTGAAGAACTGGAGTTCCATCATATTTTGGGAGACTGTCTATTAATTTACTTTCTGTGATTGTATTTAAATCGATCTTTTTATTTGCCTTAAATAAACTATTAATATGCTCCAGAAACATTTTCACATTTATTTCTTTGACTGCCAGCCTTGATACAAAGCAATAATCTTGTATCGTGTTACTCAAATACTCAACCTGAGTGTTCTCGATTGTGGGTCTGTATTGTTCTAAATCTTTATTCTGTCTGATAATCTCCTTTAGTGAGTCCTTTAATGTAGTCGTCCTTTCGAGAAATGCAGTACTCTTTTTTTGCCTATCACTAATACTTTTGCTATGACGTCTAACAGTATCATCAATAACCTTTGCAACAATTTCAATTCTATCATTTTCGCTTTCAATAACTCTTTTACGTTCCTCGTACTTCTTCATTATATTTGAAAGCGTGTCAGATTGCTTGCGCAAGACTTCCAGATCAATCTCATCAAGAGGCAACTTCATCAGAGAAGAGTAATCGACTAAAACTTGTTTAATGGCAGAAATAATCGAACTTACATTTGAAATACTGTCCTTCACATTTCTTAGTTTTCCGACAAAAGAAAGACTCTCTGGAGTGCCATCATCAATATATATACTGAACGTGCTTAGCTTTTTTATCTCATTATCAACCTTGAACTTGCTTTCCAGATAAGAGATAAGCCTGTTAATTTCATTGTATATTATTGTTTTATATGGTTGGGGATCTAGGCCTGAAGGAAAATAGGATGAAAACTCAGACGCGACGAGTCGGTTTTCTTCGAACTTTTTTCGGACCTCTCCTTGCATATCAAACGCAAATACATTTTCCTTCTTAAGCTGCTTCTTGATTTTTAGATTTTTCCTTTTCAAATATGCCTTATATCCATCTCTCAAAGGCTTACTAAGTTCTTCCCCTGTTTTTTCAAATCCAGATAAAGCATGAAGAAGCATCGATTTTCCTATGGAATTGTCACCAATAATAACGTTAATTCCCATCGAAAGTGGAATTCTCTCAGTCTTTCCATTATTCTCAATCTCAATATATTCTAAAGTAGTCTTATCTGCAGTGAAAAAGCTATCTATTCTTTTTAGCCGATGCTTATCTGTTAATGCCATAACCAAGCCACGAAAAGAAGGTAGGCACTTTGCAAAAGTATATGGGAAATCTGTAGTATTATCCGATGAATCTTCTTTGGGATATACTTCCCAATCGTGACAGTCCGTTCCGGTAACAAACCTGATTTTATCATCGATTCCTTTTGTGATCAGATAGTTTTTGTTCAGGACCTCATTACGTTTGTTTTTAAACTCATAGGCTTCAAAATAGTCAGATGCAACGAGTTCTAGAAATCTTGATTCACCCAATGAATTGACATCGTTCTTCCTGGGCTTTCTACTCGACAATGTATTTTTCTGATGTGCAATCAGAATAGTATCCAAAGCGATTTCGCGGAGCACTTTCAGAAATGATTCTTCTGTATACGCCC
>JBGVCH010000028.1:0-8880 GCA_045226335.1 Christensenellales bacterium
GAAGCTGCCGGAATTCAAGCTGCCCCGCATCAACGTGACCTGGAACGACATCGGCTGGGGCATCAAGCTGCCCAAGCTGTCCATCTCGTGGAACGCGCTGGGCGGCGTCTTTGACAAGCCTACCATCCTCGGCAGCGCAGCCGGGCTGCAGGGCGTCGGCGAGGCTGGCGCTGAAGCCATCCTGCCGCTGGACACCCTGTGGACGGAGATGTCCGCCCGGCTCCGGTCGGGCATGGTAGACGTGCTGGCCGGCTTCATGAGCGAACGCTCGACGGAAAACATGGAATCCCTGCTGCGGGACCTGATTGACGCGGTAAAGGCAAACAGCGCGGAGCCGGAAACAGTGCCTGCCGTGAACGTGGAAAACATGGTCATGGCAAACGATATGGACGTGCAGTCCCTTGCCGCCCAGATCAGCGCCATGACGAGCAGGCGGCAGCACGGATACGGCTACTGACGGAGGTGATCATTACGCATCCTTGTTTTCTTTGGAACGGGGTAAGTTCTGAGGATTATGGTATCATGGTTTCGGAGTATCCCGCTATATCACGGCCCAAAGAACGTGTGAACCAGATCACTATTCCGGGCCGGTCCGGCGTACTGATGCTGCCAGAAAGCGACCTTCCTGTTTATGAGCCGGTGCTGAGAACGCTGCAATGCTGGGTCAGGCCGGATGCAGACATTGAGGCTATCTGTGCATGGCTCCAGGGCTCGGGCAGCGTGGTGTTCGGAAACGAGCCGGACCGCTCCTATGACGCCCGAATCATCAACCAGATCGATTTCAGCAAAATCCTCCGTGGGCGGGGTTTCAGGAGCTTCGCTGTGCCTTTCCAGTGCCAGCCCTATAAGCGCCTGTACCCGCCTGCGGAGGATATCACCCTGACAGCCAGCGGTATGACGATACACAATCCGGGTACGGTCCCGGCGTGGCCGAAATTCACCCTGTATGGGAGCGGAACGATCACGCTGATCACCTATAGCGGCGCGGTCGTATTGAGCGGAATCGGTAATGGCATCGTGCTGGACTGGGAGGCGCAGGAGTGCATGAGCCTGGACGGTGGCACACTGCTGAATGACAAGGTGGACGGCGATCCGCAGCATTTGCCTCCTGGGGATAGCACGATTACCTGGACAGGAACAGTATCAAGGTTGGTTGTGACACCGAATTGGCGATATATCTGATCAGAGAGGAGGATGCAGATGGTTTGCATATATGAAGCCAACGAAACAGATTGGCATGGCAACGGCCTGTGCATCCTCCAGCCTTCCTCTTGTACGGTCTCAGAAATCGCAGGCGGCGACTTCAGCCTGACGCTGGTCCATCCCATCACGGAGGACCTGCGCTGGAAGGAACTGCAGGAGGAGCGGATAATCAAAGCGCCGGTCCCTGCCTACAAGCCGCTGGATGATGACGGCACGGTTATCGTCCCGGCGGAGCAGGCAACCGAGCAGTGCTTCCGCATTTATTCTGTCAGCGTGGACACCGCCAACCATGAGGTGACCGTGGAGGCGCGGCATATCAGCTATGACTTCATGGGCAATATGTGCGGCAGGCTGTCCATCCAGGTCGGTACGTATGTGGTGAATGCGCTCTCCAAAATGCGTGAGGCCCTGATGTCCCCGGATGACCGCATCCTGGCCACCAACATCGTTCGCAGGGTCAGTCTGGGCGACCGCAGCTTTGTCAATCCCATCAAGTACCTGCTCGACCCGGATATCGGGCTGGTGCAGCGCTCCCGGGCCAGGCTGGTACGGAACAATGCCGATTTCTATCTTCTGGACAACGACGACCCTCCAGATCGGGGATATGAGATCGTCTACGGTAAGAACATGACGGGCATCTCATGGAGCAAGAGCACGGACGGCGTGGTCACACGCATCGTGCCCATCGGCGAGGACGCGGATGGACGCAGGATGCTCTTGCCGGAACAGTGGATCGACAGCCCGCATATAGGCGAGTACCCCGTGATCCACACCGGAACACTTACCGTTTCAGATGCGAAAGAAGTCGTCGTAGAAGAAAGCGGTGATGAGGAGTCCGACAACACGCCCGCGTCCGATGTCGAGCCCTTCACCAAAGAGCAGTGCTATGAGCTGATGCGCCAAGCGGCAGCGGATGAGTTTGCCAAGGGCTGCGATATGCCTGACCTGACACTGGATATCGACTTCATCCACATCGGCGACACAGAGGAATACCGGCAGTACCGGAATCTGGAACGGGTCTTCCTGTATGACTTGGTGCGCATCCGGCATGTACCGACAGGCTTTGTGGCCAAGGCGCAGGTGTCCGGATACGAATGGGACGCTCTGGCAAAGCGGTACAAAAGCATCACGGTCGGGAACGTGTTTGCTGTGGAAAGCAGCGCAGTGGCGGGATACCAGTTGTCGGAAGGCGCGGTGACAGCGACGAAGATCGCGCCGGGTTCTGTTTCGGGCAGCAGCCTGCGGGAACTGTCCGTCACCAACGGAAAGATCGCCCACGCCGCCATCGGTACGGCAAACATCCAGGACGCTGCCATTACCCGCGCCCAGATTGCGGACGCAGCGGTCGGCACGGCCCAGATCGGGCAGGCGGCTATCACGCAGGCGCTCATCGGCGCGGAGGCGGTGGGCACGACACAGATTGCCGACGGCTCAATTACAGACGCCAAGATCGTGGAACTGACGGCGAACAAGATCAATGCCGGGACGCTGTCTGTCGAACGTCTGGAGCTGGTCGGCTCCCATAATTCCGTGGTCTATGCCCTCAATAATTCCGGAGGGCTGGTCTCCCAGAATGTTGACTCCCTGGACGGCGATGTGCTGACGGAACGGAGCATCACGGGAGACAAGATCGTCGCCAACGCCATCACCGCCAATGAGATCGCCTCCCGGACCATCACATCCAATGAGATTCTGGCAGGCACGATCACCGGCGGTGAGATTGCCGCCGATACCATCGAAGGCTCCAACATAAAAGCCGGGGCGATCACCACGAACCATGTGGCGTCCAATTTCGGCGAGACGCTGGACCTGTCCAGCAACACAGGTATCAACCAGCGCGTGGAGCAGGTCTATTCCGATATGGATGAGCTGGTGGGCTTCCGCATCGAGATCGTTTCGACATCGGATATCCTTTCAGAGGATATACAGGCCACCACGCTCACCGCAAGGGTATGGCATGGCAGCGAGAACGTAACGGACAGCCTGCCAGCGTCCCGGTTCCAGTGGAAACGGAAATCGGCGGATGACACCGCTGACGCCATATGGAACAACGCTCACAAGGGCATGAAAAGCATCACGCTTACCACCAGGGATGTGCTGTACAGCGCCACCTATGACTGCGAACTGTTGAAGGAGGAAGAATCATAAATGGCCATCATCGCAACCGGCTCCAAAACCATCATCGACTTGTCTGACGGCAAGTCGCTTTCTGTTTATCTGGGAGCCAACCAGCCCCGGACGCAGATCAACGACGTCAATGCCAATACCTACAGTCCGGACTGGACAACTACGGCAGGCAAGCTGACAATCACGCCCGTGGTGTACGCCAACCAGACCGCTATCGCCCTGAACAATACAGCGTTGACGATCACCTGGAAACGCAAGGACGGCTCTGCGGCAGAGGCGGCACTCATCTCCGGTGAAACGGTCAGCGGAAAGGCGCTCACCGTCAACAAGAACAATCTGGCCACCGCGACCAGCAAGCAGCTGACCTATATTGCATATGTGGCCTACGCCGATCCGGATACCGGCCTGACCATCAACGCGATGGCGGATATCACTTTCGCCCTCCTGACCACAGGCGAGGACGCAAAGAGCGCATGGATCAGCGGCGAACAGGTGTTCAAATACACCTCCGCAGGCGCTGTGTCCCCGGCTCAGATCACGCTGACTGCCAACCTGCAGAACGTCACTATGGGCAAATGGCAGTACAAGAACGGTTCCGGGAACTGGACGGATTATCCGACCACCAGCGACAACGCCAGTATCACAGGCACCACGCTCATCGTGAAGCCGACGCACAGTGTATTCGTGGGCCAGAGCGCGACGCTGCGCATCACCACCTCGGACGCCAACGTCGGCGATACGACTTCCATCTATAAGGTGCAGGACGGCGCTCCCGGCGGAACTGGTACGGACGCATCCGTTGTCTTCCTGACAAACGAGAATATCACGTTCGCCGGGAATAAGAGTGGGCAGGTAGCCGCTGTCACAAAGACCTGCAATGTGGTGGCGTATACTGGCGCGACGAAAGTGACGCCAACAGTCGGCACGCCTACCGGGATGCCTACTGGAATGACGGTTACGACAGGCGCGGCAACGGATAATGAAATCCCTATCAGTATCGAGATTGCCGCCAACGCCACCCTCGGCGGTTCGGGCCAGATGCAGGGCGAGGTGTCCGTGCCTGTCACATCGCCTGTCAATACTACGCTGGTTATCCAGTGGAGCAAGGTCAATACCGGAGCAACTGGCTCAGCAGGAACAGCGGCTTATGTGCTGACGGTTTATTCTCCGGACGGAACTGTCTTCACCAACGGTCTTGCCAATGATAGTGACGAGATCACGATCAATGCGCAGTTCTATGATCATCCTGCTGACAGGGGCATCTCACACGGGAAAAACACTTCTGGCCCAGAAGCTGCTCGAAAAGTACAACTGTCCCAATCTGTCCATTGATCATCTGAAAATGGGCCTTATTCGCAGTGGTTATACGAGCATGACGCCTGAGGACGACGAGGCTCTGACAGAGTACCTTTGGCCGATCATTCGGGAAATTGTGAAGACGGCGATTGAAAACCGGCAGAATCTCATTGTGGAGGGCTGTTATGTCCCATTCAGCTGGAGAAATGATTTTGACGAGTGGTACCTGGCGTCTGTCCGGTTCATCTGTCTGGCCATGAGCGACAGATACATAGAGGACCATTTCCGTGAGATCATCGGACATGAATCGGAGATAGAACACAGATCAACAGTTGCAGATTGCACCGTCGACAGCCTGAAGGCAGACAACAGGAGGATGATCGACGGTTTCAGCCAGGCCGGGGAACAGATCGTGCTGATTGATTCCGACTATGAACAGGCGATCGGGAAGCTGATGAATGATATGGATGGGCGTACGATTGCGTGCCATAACCTTTGAGTCGAGGCCGACCAGTGACCGTGCGCAGAACGGAGAAAACATGATGGAAAAACTCTGCTTTGAGATCCCCGGGATCGCGAGGGAAGAGGACGCCATGGACTATATCCGTGAGTTCCTTGAATATCGGTCTGATATCAACGGGTCAGGCGGCTTGCATCATTTCCTGAATGATTATGGGGGATGGCTGGAGAAACTCGAGCTGGACAGATCAAGGGAACCCAGCGAGGAGAAAGTGCCGGCCCGGACCTTCTTTCTGGTCCGGGACACTGACCGGCGGATCGTCGGCATGATCAATATCCGTCTCTGCCTGAATGAAAGGCTGCGCCGCTTCGGCGGTCATATGGGGTACAGCATCAGGCCGACGGAGCGAGGGAAGGGATACAACAAGATCAATCTCTACCTGGGCTTGAAGGTCTGTGACGCGTATGGGATCGACACGGTCTTTCTGGATGCCGATCTGGACAACCCGGCTTCCTGGAAGACCATGGAAGCCCTGGGCGGGGTCAGGATCAGGGAATACGACGACGAGACATATGCGCACTGCAGGGTGGTTGACTACAGCATCGACGTCCAGAAGGCGTTGAGGGAGCACTCCAAATTCGAGGAGAGGATCTGTCCCGTGGATGGTCTCTTCTGAAATACCCCGGTAGCGGACGGAATCGGCCGTGATTCCGGCGGGGATCCGGCAGCGGCGCGGGCGAAGGGGCGGCTTTCCGGAAGCGCGCATCCGCCCTTTACAACCGCCCGGAAATATGCTATCATCTCAGCGGAAGGCAAGGGAGCCGTCAGGGCTTTCTGTGCCTTTTGTTGTTTCCCGGGAACAGTTGCCGCGGAAGCCGCCGCGATGAGGCGTGCGATCCGCGGATGGAGAGGAGGAGGCTTCATGGCCGCGTTTGACAGGGTGCTGTCGGGAATCCCCGCGCTGGACCGTGCGCTGGACAACATCCGCATGGGGGACAATGTGGTCTGGCGCGTCTCCGACCTGGATGAATTCCGGCGTTTTGCCGACCCCTTCGTGGAGCAGGCGAAAAAGGACGGGAGGAACATCATCTACTTCCGCTTCGCCAGCCATCCGGAACTGGTGCCGGAATGCCCGGAGGTCAAGCGGGTGTGCATCCCCCTCTCGCATCGCTTCGAAACCTTCACGGTGGACATCCACCGGGTGATCGAGCAGGAGGGCCGGGACGCCTTCTATGTCTTCGACTGCCTCTCGGAGCTGCAGACCGCCTGGGCCACGGACCTGATGATGGGCAACTTCTTCCGGGTGACCTGCCCCTTCCTCTTCATCCTGGACACCGTGGCCTTTTTCCCCATCATCCGGGGGCGGCACTCCTTTACCGCCATCAACAAGATCATGAACACGACCCAGCTGTTCCTGGACGTCTACTCCGACGGGGAGCACGGGACCCTCTATATCCGGCCCCAGAAGGTCTGGAACCGCAACTCCGATACCATGTTTCTTCCTCACCTGTACCGCCCGGCCGAGGGGCAGGTGCAGCCGATCCGGGACGGCGTGCAGACCAGCCGATTCTACCAGGTGATGAACCGGTGCCAGAGGACCCTGGAGGAGCAGTACGCGGATTCCTGGGACCGCTTCTTCAGCCGGGTCCGGCTGCTGCACGAGAGCGGCGCCCCCGTGGAGGAGCAGTGCGGCCGGATGTGCAACATCATGATGACCCGGGACGAGCGGCTCCGGCTGCTGGTGAAGAAGCACTTCCGGCCGGAGGACTACTTCACGGTCCGGGATCACATGGTGGGGACCGGCATGGTGGGCGGCAAGACCTGCGGCATGCTCCTGGCCCGGGCCATTATCCGGAACCTGGCCCCCGAGATCGACCGGCTCCTGGAGCCTCACGATTCCTTCTACGTCGGCTCCGACGTCTTCTACACCTACATCGTGGACAACGGCTTCTGGGACCTGCGGATCCGCCAGCGCACGGAGGAGGGCTATTTCACCCTGGCGGATGAGCTGGCGGAGAAGCTCCGCCGCGGCAGCTTCTCCCAGGAGACCCGGGAGCAGTTCCGGCACATCCTGGAGTACTACGGCCAGGATCCCTACATCGTCCGCTCCAGCAGCATCCTGGAGGACGGCTTCGACAACGCCTTTGCCGGAAAGTATGAGTCCGTCTTCTGCGCCAACCGGGGCACGCCGGATGAGCGGCTGGAGGAGTTTGAGAACGCGGTCCGGACCGTGTATGCCAGTTCCGCGGGGCTTTCGGCCCTGGATTACCGCAAGCGCCGCGGCCTGGACCGGCGGGATGAGCAGATGGCCCTTCTGGTGATGCGGGTCTCCGGCTCCGCCTACGGGACGTACTACATGCCCTGCGCCGCGGGGGTGGGCTATTCCTTCAGCCCCTACAAGTTCCTCAGCGGCATCGACTCCGCCGCGGGGATGCTCCGGCTGGTCATGGGGCTGGGCACCTCCGCCGTGGACCGGACGGAGGGCTCCTATCCCCGGCTGGTGAGCCTGGACAGGCCGGAAGCCACCAACTGCACCACCATCGCGGAGAAGCATCAGTACTCCCAGCGGAAGGTGGAGGTGGTGGATCTCCGGAACCGCTGCCTGAAGCAGGTGACCCTGGACGAACTGGAGGCCGGGCTCCCTCCCTACATGAAATACCAGGTGCTGGAGCACGACACGGAGGCGGAAGCCCGGCTCCGGGAGCGCGGACTGTCCCGGCCGGTTTGCTTCATCTCCTGCCTGGGGCTGGTGCGCAACAGAGAGATGATGCAGAACATGCAGCGCATGATGCAGGCGATCCAGGCGGAGTACGGCTGCCCGGTGGACATTGAGTTCACCATCAACGTGTCGGAGAGCAGGGAGTACATGATCAACCTGCTGCAGTGCCGGCCCCTGCAGGTCTTCCGGGACGCGGGCGGGGTGTCCGTGCCGGCGGACGTGCCGGAGGAGGCCGTCCTGATGGAGACCCGCGGCGCGTCCATGGGGCTCTCCCGGGCCGTCCGGCTGGACCTCATCGCCTGTGTGGACCCGGTGGGATACTACAGCCTGCCCTACGCGGAGAAGGCGGAGGTGGCAGGCCTGATCGGGCAGATCAACTGGCGCTGGCGGGATCAGGGGAAGCACATGATGCTCATGGTTCCCGGGCGGATCGGCACGTCCTCCCCGGAGCTGGGGGTGCCCACGGCCTTCTCCGACATCAGCAGCTTCGAGGCCATCTGTGAAGTGGCGGAGAGCAAGGCGGGCTACAACCCGGAGCTCTCCTACGGCAGCCACATCTTCCAGGACTTGGTGGAGGCCCAGATCCTGTACACGGCGGTGTTCGACGGCCCGAAAACCCTCCGGTTTCAGCCGGAACTCCTGAAGCGGGCCCCGGACGTCATCGGCGAGTTCACCCAAAGCGAAGCACTCCGCGGGGTGGTGCGCCTGGCGGACGTCAGCGCCTTGGACTGTATGCTGTACCACGATCTGACGGGGGAGCGGGTCCTGCTGTGCATGGGCGGATCGAAGCGGTGAGGGTGTGGCGGAGCGGTCCGACCGATCGCCGCTGATACGGAAGGCTTATGAAGGGCAGCTCTGATGCGGGGTTGCCCTTTTCCTGGCATCATCCTCCCTTAAGCTTTTACAAATCTTGAACATCAGGGGTCAGGCAGATTTTTCCGTGCCCCGGACCCTCTTCCACAAGCCGTGATCATATCATCAGGGCTTGCGCATGAATGAAGATTCTGTGAATGGAATCTCAACGGGATGCTTCGCGTCAGCCTGATGGACGACCTCATCCACCGCTGCGGCGGTC
>JBGVCH010000029.1:0-23067 GCA_045226335.1 Christensenellales bacterium
GTTCTTTGTACAGGAACAGATTCGAGAAGTTGGCATAGTTCATCTGCCTGTTGTAGGCGATCGCCACTCTGACCCAAACATAGTCCCGCGGCGCGGTGATGCTGTTGCAGGCAAACTGCCAGTTCCCTTCCTCGTGGTTGAAGTCCACCGATCCGCCGTATGTCCAGTTTGTCCATGTGCTGGAATTGGATGTGCAGAACCAGAACTGGAGCCGACAAAGGATGTAGGAGTAGTCGGTCTCTTTACAAATGAGACGGCGATCTGAAAGTGAAGGAAGCCTTGGTATCCACGTGGTTGAGATTGAGATGTAGTGAAAACATTAAGATACGGGTTCAGTAGAATGATCGTTAAGTGATCAACGACAAAAACAAATGGGGCTACCCGGCAGATTCGTCCTGTCAGGCAGCCCCTCTTTTTTGTTTACTTGCTCTGGTGAATATTTACAGCATAAGTATTCAACAGAGCAAATAAATACAACCTCACCAACGACTCTTCTTAGGTTTTGGAGACCCACGTGTTACCATTACACCAAGCCCCTGCGTGCGAGAGTGATTGTATCACAGGGCGATGTGCTTGTCAAGGCTGAAATTTGGTGCGGGTTTATACACTGCGTAAAGATACGTTCAACTATTCTGACCGGACAATTCGATACCACGGTCTATATGGCGTTATTTTAGCAGTAAGTTGCGAACGAATGCCGGAAAACGTGCTCGCCACGGTGCTCGACATTGGCTTCATGCTTTGGCGTTTGCCATTGTATCCTCCCGTGGGAGGCTCCAAAGGCCAATGGGCCTGAACCAAGAGGCCTGCCTGAACCATCTGTTGACTGAGCGGCGGCGCGGTTTGCCGCTGATCCGCAGGTAGCTGTTGGTGACATGATGATCTGGACTGAGGAAATGAAGGCGGCAGCCGGGGCTCAGACGCGGAATATGGGCCGCATCCTCTCCTTCGTCGGGGTTTTTACACAGTCCTTTTGCGCTGTTCCGTCCCTTGAGAAGACACCGGAAGGCTGGAAAAACACAAAAAGAACAGCCTTATACAGTGAAATCGGCCCTGTTCACCTTGACATTTTCGGCGAAATCAAATAGTATCTGTCCAGCCGAATTTCGGACTGAAAAGGAGGTTTCCCCATGAAGAAACTGTTCGCTATGATGCTCGCCTGTGTGATGGCGCTGTCCCTGTGCGCGCTGGCCGTCGCCGAAGACGCGCCCGCCTACAAGATCGCCATTATGACCGGCACCACCTCCCAGGGCGAGGAAGAGTACTACGCCGCCAAAACCCTGATGGAGCAGTATCCGGACATCGTGATCCATGACACCTATCCGGACAACTTCTCCTCCGAAGTGGAGACCACCATCTCCAAGCTGATCGCCTTCGCCAGCGATCCCGAAGTGAAGGCCATCATCTTCGTCCAGGCCGTGCAAGGCGCGACTGCCGCCTACACCCAGATCCTGAACGACATGGGCCGTGACGACATCCTGCTGGTGGCCGGCGTGCCCGCCGAGGATCCCAGCGACATCTCCGCCGTGGCCGACATCGTGCTGGCCAACGACGAAATCGGTTGCGGCTATCAGGTCGCCGACCTGGCCAGCCAGTGGGAGTGCGACGTGCTGGTGCACTACTCCTTCGCGCGTCACCTGTCCTATGAGACCATCGTGGCCAAGCGCGACGCCATGAAGAGCACTGCCGAGTCCTACGGCATCGAGTTCGTCGAGCGCGACTGCCCCGATCCCACCGGTGACGCCGGCATGTCCGGTGCCCAGGCCGCCGTGCTGGAAGACATTCCGCGCGTCATGCAGGAATACGAAGGCAAGAAGGTTTGCTTCTACTGCACCAACTGCGGTCTGCAGGTCGCGCTGCAGCAGGCCATCATCAACGAGCCCAACGCCTACTACGCCCTGCCCTGCTGCCCCAGCCCCTATCACGGCTTCCAGGAAGCCTTCGGTCTGACTGCCACCTACGGCGACATTGAAGGCGCCATCAAGAACCTGGCCGTGTATCTGAACAACAACGGTGCGGTGGACCGCTTCTCCACCTGGGCCCTGCCCGTGAACATGTCCATGATCAACGGCAGCTTCGAGTATGCCCGTCTTTACGCCGAGGGCAAGACCAACGGCAAGCTGGACGTGGAACTGCTCCAGGACTGCTACAGCGCAGCGGCCGGCAGCGAGATTGAATTCACCAAGTATGTGGACGCCGACGGCAACGAGTATGCCAACTACCTGCTCATCGCCCTCGAGCCCATCGACTTCGCGGATTATCTCGGCGAGTAATCTCTGATCCGATCCCACTGCCCGGACGTCCGATGCAAGGATGCCCGGGCAACTTTTGTGAAATCCGCCGGCCAGCCGGCGGAGGCATGACCGCGGCGGCGGAACCCGGCATCCGCCGCCCGCGGCCCAACGGCGCGTGTCCCCCGACGGCGGGGTCCGCGGACAAAGCCAGCCGTCCAGGCCGGAAGAAAGGGTGTTTTGCTTGAGCAGTGAGTTTGTCCTGGAGATGGAGCACATCACCAAAATGTACGGTCCCAACGCGGTGCTGAAGGATGTTTCCCTGCGGATCCGTCCGGGGGAGATCCACGCACTCCTGGGGGAGAACGGCGCGGGAAAGTCCACCCTGATGAATGTGCTTTTCGGCATGCCGGTGATCCATTCCACCGGCGGTTTCGAGGGCACCGTCTCCCTGAACGGAGAGAACGTATCCATCCAGTCGCCCATGGACGCCATGGCCAAGGGCATCGGCATGGTGCATCAGGAGTTCATGCTGATCCCGGGCTTTTCCATCACGGACAACATCAAGCTGAACCGTGAGATCACCAAGACGTGGCCCCTCAGCAAGATCTTCGGCAAAAACCTGGAGTTTCTGGACGCAAAGGCCATGGCGGCGGACGCGAGGCAAGCGCTGGACGCGGTGGGCATCGGCATCGACGAGTATGCGCCGGTGGCCGGCCTGCCTGTGGGTCATATGCAGTTCATCGAGATCGCGCGGGAGATCGACAAAACCGGCATGCAGCTGCTGGTCTTCGACGAGCCCACGGCCGTGCTGACGGAGAGTGAGGCCGCCCAGCTGCTGAAGGTCATGCGGGAGATTGCCGCAAAGGGTATCGCCATCATCTTCATCACCCACCGCCTGGACGAGGTCATGGCCGCCGCGGACAGCATCACCATTCTTCGGGACGGCAAGCTGGTGAGCACGCTGGCCACCGCGCAGACCAGCATTCGGGAGCTGGCGGGTCTGATGATCGGCCGGGGCGACGAGAGTGTGATCCAGGTGGAGCGGCGAAAAGAATCCGTGCAGGGCGACATCGCCATGTCCATCCGGAACCTGTGGGTCGACATGCCCGGCGAGACGGACAAGGGCGTCAGCATTGACGTGAAAGAGGGCGAGATCCTCGGCATCGGCGGCCTGGCCGGGCAGGGAAAGATCGGTATTCCCAACGGCATCATGGGCCTCTATGACGCCGTGGGCGAGGTCACGCTTTTCGGCAAACGGCTGAGGCTCAACAACGCGAAGAATGCCCTCCGGCACGGCCTGGCCTTTGTGTCGGAAGACCGCCGCGGCGTGGGTCTGCTGCTGGATGAATCCATCGCGGACAACATTGCCTTCTCCGCCATGCAGGCCCACAGGCAGTTCATGAAGGGCCCGCTGAAGGACAGCATCGGCATCCGGCGCTATGCCCAGGAGATGATCCGGGAGCTGGACATCCGCTGCACCTCGCCCAACCAGCCTGTGGGGACCCTCTCCGGCGGCAACCAGCAGAAGGTCTGCGTCGCCCGGGCCCTGGCGCTGAACCCGAAGTTCCTCTTCATCTCGGAACCCACCCGGGGCATCGACATCGGCGCCAAGCAGCTGGTGCTGGAGACCCTGGTGCGGCTCAACCGCGAGCAGAACATGACCATCGTCATGGTATCCTCGGAACTGCAGGAGCTGCGCAGCATCTGCGACCGCATCGCCATCGTGACCGAGGGCAAGGTGACGGACATCCTGTCGCCGGACGACTCCGACACCGCCTTCGGCCTGGCCATGAGCGGTTATACAGCGCAGGGAGGTGATGCGCAGTGAGTGAATTTGACAAGACAACAGCTGATCAGAGCCGGAAGTCAAAAAAGGAAAGACGTCACTTTACCGGCCGGCAGGCTGTCGGTGTTGCTGTCTTTGTGCTGGCGGCACAGCTGCTGCTGGCTTCGATCATCGGCTATGGCGTCCGCGGGACCGGCAGCGTATCCAAGGATCTGAGCAGGATGCGCGGGGACGCGGTGGTGCACGTAGCCTCCGAGGGGCTGGTGGACAAGCTGGCCCGGGACGCCAAGGCGGCGCGGCTTGCGGAACTGCGCAAGAACGGCGATGGCGGCCGGACTTTCCGTCAGATCGGTCTGAACGAGGTCGAGGCCATCATCGGTTTAGCGGAATCCGAAGCCCGCGCGGAAGCGGAAGCCCTGTACGGACATCCCGTGGTGCCGGACGAATCGGTGCCGGCGCTGACGGAAGCCATCGAAGAAGTGGAGACCCGGGTGGCCGCGTACGGTGAACTTCGCGGCGCGGAGCGGAAGGTCTATGCCGACCTGTACGTCTCCCTGGTGGACGGTGTGTCCTCCTGGAGTGAGCTGACCGAGGCCGCCGGCGAGGACGAGGAAGCCCTCTTTGAGGCCCTCTGCCGGGTGGAACCCCGCCTGGCCCGGGAGGAAAACGCTCAGTTCAAGCCCGGTTTCCTGAAACTGGCCGCTGAAATGTCGAAGCGAGAGAGCGATCAGCGCGAACGCGAGACAAAAACGCAGCTGCTCCAGGAAGTCGACAGCGGCATCTCCGACTGGGCCGAGCTGGCTGAGTTGACGGACGATGAGCTCTGGGCCTATCTCTGCAATGAGATCCCGGACCTGGCGAACAATTCCCAGTTTAAGAACGACGCCGTCGAGAAGGCGAAAGCCAACATCGAGACGGTGAAGGCCGGCGGGGAAGTCGCCGTGGCCGACAGTGCGGCCACCGAGGGCAACACCCCCGTCTCCGAAACGCAGGCCAACTACGCATACTTCACGGCCAGCACGGAGCTGAAACAGCGGGAGGCTGAGCTGGATGCCGCCCACGATGCTCTCTGGCAGCAGCTGACGGGCATCATCCCCAGTCTGAAGAACATCAAAAGCAAGGATCAGAGCGGCATCATGGAAAGCGTTGACAAGCTGCTCTTCCCCGGAGATCTCTCCTTCACCAGCCGTTACCAGAGCTATTCCGCGGAGGTCGGCGCGAGGGATATCGGCACCCTCACACGGCTGGCGGGCGGCGCGGAAAACAGGCTGCTGCTGGGGATTGCCCTGGCACTGCTTGGGGCGGTCCTCTTCTGGTGGGATATGCTGACCGGCCGCTTCGGCGTCCCGCGGATCATCATCCTGCTCTTCTTCCTCTACCTGATCCTGGCCGCCCAGTTCTTCAACATCTCCATTCCGCTGATGATGGGCAATGTGCTGGAGCGGATGGTCATGTACGGCATTCTGACGCTGGCCATGATGCCGGGCATCCAGTGCGGCATCGGCCTGAACATGGGCATGACCATCGGCTGCATCGCCGGCCTGATGGGCGTGGTCCTCTCCCTGCAGTTTAACATGACGGGGGCCGGCGGCCTGCTCTTCGCCGTGGTCACCGGTGTGCTGATCGCCATTCCCCTGGGCTGGGCGTACTCCATCCTGCTCAACCGCATGAAGGGCAACGAGATGACCATTTCCACCTATGTGGGCTTCTCCTTCGTGTCCCTGATGTGCATCGCCTGGATGCTGCTGCCCTTCACCAACCCCAAGATCATCTGGCTGCTGAGCGGCCAGGGCCTGCGAGTGACCCACTCCCTGTTGGGAAGCTACGGACATTTGCTGGACAAGCTGCTGTCCTTTGAGATCTTCGGCATGAAGATCCCCACCGGCGGCCTGCTGTTCATGGGCTTCTGCTGCATGCTGATGTGGCTGTTCTCCCGGACCCGGGTCGGTGTCGCCATGTCCGCGGCGGGCTCCAACCCGCGATTCGCGGAGGCCAGCGGCATCAACGTCAACCTGATGCGCTCCCTGGGCACCACGCTTTCCACCGTGTTTGCGGCCATCGGCATCGTCATCTACTCCCAGTCCTTCGGCTACGCGCAGCTCTATACCGCACCGCGGCAGCTGGGCTTCATCGCGGCCTCGGCCATCCTGATCGGCGGCGCCAGCGTCCGTAAAGCCAGGGTGACGCACGTGCTGCTGGGCGTCTTCCTGTTCGAGGGCGTGCTGGTCTTCGGCCAGCAGATCGCCAACGCTGCGGTGGCCGGCGGCGGACTGAGCGAAGTCATGCGCATCATGATCTCCAACGGCATCATACTCTATGCCCTGACGCAGACAGGAGGTGGACGCCATGAATGATTCCTTCGGCAGAAAGCTCACGGGGCATCTCAAGAACTACGCCGTGACCTACATGTTCATCGCCCTGAGCATCTTCTTCATCGCCGTGTCCGGCCTGGACATCAACTATGTGGCGAGCCAGCTGCTGCTGCGCCTGAACCGGAACGCCTTCATCGTCATGGCCCTGATCATCCCCATCGTGGCGGGCATGGGCATCAACTTCTCCATCACCATCGGCGCCATGGCGGCCCAGATCGGCCTGCTGCTGACCATCAGCTGGGGCGTGACCGGCGTGCCCGGCATTCTGCTGGCGGCCGCTATCACCCTCCCGCTGGGCCTGTTCTTCGGCTTCCTCATCGGCACCCTGCTGAACAAGATGAAGGGCCAGGAGACCATCGGCTCCCTGATCCTCGGCTATTTCGCCAACGGTGCCTACCAGCTGCTGTTCCTGTTCATCTTCGGCTCCATCATCCCCCTGAGCGACAAGGTGACCATCGTGGGTGCGACGGGCGTGCAAAACACGCTGAACCTGACGGGTTCCGTGGGGCTGTCCACCGCCATCGACGGCGTTATCCGGCTGCCCTTCCTCACAGCCGCTTTTCACCTGGCAGAGGCCACCATCCTCGTCGCCGTGATCCTCTTCCTGCTGAAGAAGCTCTCCCTGCGGCGTTTCCTGACCATCGCCATCACTGCAGTGGTCATCATCGTCGTCTTCATGATCCCGCCGGTGGCGAATGTCTTCAACGGCACTCATGGGCGCGAGATCTCAATCCCGGTGGTGACATGGCTGGTTATCGGTATGCTGTGCCTCTTCAACGCCGTCATCATGCGCACACGCCTGGGCCAGAAGTTCCGCGCCGTGGGCCAGAGCCAGACGGTGGCCAACGCCAGCGGCATCAACGTGAACCGCACCCGCATCATCGCCATCATGATGTCGACGGTGCTGGCGGGCTGGGGCCAGATCATCTTCATGCAGAGCGAGGGCATCGGCACATTCCAGACCTATGCCGCGCATGAACAGGTGGGCCTCTACGCCGGTGCGGCCATCCTGGTGGGCGGCGCGTCTATCGACCGCGCCACCAATGTGCAGGCGCTGATCGGCACCTTCCTGTTCCACTCCCTGTTCATCACCGCCCAGAGCGCGTCCTCCAACCTGTTCGGCAACGCCGTGGTGGGTGAATACTTCCGCGCCTTCCTGAGCTACGGCGTTATCGCGCTGGCGCTGATCCTCTACGCCGCCCGCAACGCCAGGCAGAAGAAGAGCAACCTCATGGCGCTGGCCGCGGAAAGCGCCGCGGTGAAGGACTGATACGGTTTCCGCGAAAGTATGACAAGTGCACAAAAGGGGTTGTGAAATAAGGTCATCAAAAAGATGATCGGGTCTCACAGCCCCCTTTTGCTTGGGCAAATATGGGTCAGACAGGGGCAAATTGCGCATAATTCCCTTGCCACAGGTCCTGTGTGGCGTTTTCCGGAGAGCACGGGACGGATTGTTACAAAAGTGATAATTTGCATTCGATCCCGGCTGAACGCTGGACAGCGGCAGGCTTTTCCGTAAAAATGTCATCGGAAAGATATGGAATCGAAAAAACACATTCGCGCGAAAGGAGGTCCAAATGTCCGAACTTCGCGGATATCTGGATACGCTGAAGCAGCAGGGCCGGGAAGCATCCCGGAGCTATGATGCGTTTGCCGCGTTCCTGGCGGAAAAAGCCAGGCGGATGAACATTCCGCTGTACGGGCAGTTTGAGCTCACGCCCCTGTGCAACCTGAGCTGCTGGATGTGCTACGTTCACCGGACGGAGACGCAGATGGCGGGCTGCTCGCCGATGCCCGTCTCCGCGTGGAAGGACCTGATGGGCTAGGCCGTCTCTGCCGGGATGTTCGAGGCGACGCTGACCGGCGGCGAGTGTCTCACCTATCCGGGCTTCGATGAGTTGTACCTGTACCTGCAAAGCCTGGGCTGCCAGGTGATGGTGATGACCAACGGCGTGCTGCTGGATGAGGAGCGGATCCGGTTCTTCCTGGACCATCCTCCGGCCCTGATCCAGGTCACCCTGTACGGCCCCGGCGAGGACGCCTACGAGCGGGTCACCGGACGCCGCGTGTTCCGGACCGTGACCGAAAACCTGCAGCGGGTCAGGGCGGCGGGGCTGCCGCTGATGATCAGCGTGACGCCCAACCGTGCCCTGGGTGAGGACGTGTTTGAAACCGTCCGCCTGGTCCACCGTATGGCAAAGAGGACCTTCATCAACACGTCCCTCTTCGCCCCGGAGGAAGGCCCCCGGCGGCTGACAAAGGACGACGAACTCGACGCGGCGTTCTACGCGCGCATCCTGCGGCTGGACCGCGAGCTGGCGGGGATCCCGGTGCAAGAGATCCCGGAGAGCGATCTGCCGGAACCGGGCGGTCCCTGCGCCGATTGCCGGGAACGCGGCCTCCTGTGCGGCGGCGGAAGGAATTCCTTCGTGATCGACTGGCGGGGGAGGCTCCGGATCTGCAACCGCCTGGAGGACAGCGCCGATCCTATCGGCGAAGGGTTTGCCGGGGCCTGGCAGGGAATCAACCGCATCGCCCTGAACTGGCCCCGGGTGCCGGAATGCCGGGGCTGTGCCTACGAGGAGGCCTGCGGTCACTGCGCCGCTGAGCGCATGAAGTACGCGGAGCCGGGCAAGCAGCCCCTCGGCCTGTGCCAGCGGATCAAATACATGGTCAGCAAAGGCGTTCTGCCTTTATCTGAATGCAGTCCGACATGAAACGATTTCACACTGAGGAGGAAGGAAAGAATGTTTGGCAAAGAAAAGAAGACGTACGATGCCCCGGTTGTCCACAAGTTTGCCGTGGACGATGAAAACCTGGGTCAGGTCACCGGCGGCATCCAGGCCCGCGGCGGCTACAAGGAAGAGCACGACGCCGGGGCCGACGCCCTTGACAGCAACGCCAACCTTGGCGGCGTGGACAAATCCGGCGCGCAGCTCGGCCAAAGCGGCGAAGTTGGCAACGGCGATGTGGGCAAGGGGCGCGGCAGAGGCGGCGGCTGCGACGGCGTGGCGTATCACCGCAACGCCAGGACCTTCAGCAGCGGCCGGAACAGCGGCTGCTGATCCGGGGAGCGTTGCCATGAAAGCGCAGAAAGACTTTATCCTGCGGAATCTGGCGGGGGAGTATGTGCTTGCCCCCGTCGGGGACCGGATCAAGGAGTTTGACGGCTTGGTTCTGATGAATGAGCTGTCGGCTTTCATCTGGGAAAAACTCCAGCGGGATGTCTCCCGCGAGGAACTGATCGCCGCCATTCTGGAAGACTACAATGTCGACGCGGAAACCTGCGCGCGGGATCTTGACGCCGCGCTGGAGGAGATGCGCAAAATCGGCGTTGTGGAGGATTGACGGTCTGCCTTTCTCACAGTCATGTCCGTGTGCCGCACCTGGGATCAGGGAGACCGGCGCAGTTTGCGAAGTGTGCAGGATGGGCGAGTGAAGGAACGGGGCTGCCCGGCAGAGGATTCTGTCCGGCAGCCCCGTTTTTCCAATCTATTCTGACAAAGCGCCCCGCATCAGTCAACCCGGAAGGCCATGATGTCGCCGGCCGAGGTCATCAGGATCGTTCCGCTCTGAGACCAGACAAAGTGGTTGTTGATCTGCGTGTAGGCCAAGGCCATGGTCAAGGGCAGGGTGCGATCGGACGCGGCCTCCTCATAGAGGACCGTTGCGCGCAGATCCTCCAGACGGATGTGAAGGAGGAAGAGCCGGCTCTCGTTCCGTGCGAGGACCACCGCGGCCTCCCCGTCCGGCGACAGGGCGATGTCAAAGACCCTGAGGGCGTATTTCGTCTTGTCCGCGGCGGTGAGTTCCGGAAAAAGAGGGTCATCGCCCCGGAGAACGGAGACGGTCGGCTCACCGGAGCCCGGGTCCCGATGGTCCGGGTAACCGTACAGGAGCATGAAGGGCTGCGCGGCCTCCTCTCCGACACGGCCGGCGGTGAGGCAGGGGAAGCAGTCCTGGTAAGCGTATCCGGAGGCGATGAGTGCCAGCGTCCGCTGACCGCCCACCAGGTATTCCATGCTGTCAAACTCTTCCGGGATGCGGACCGGCAGGGGAGCGAACGTTGCCGAGGCGCCTGACTCGTCAAAGACGATCTGTGCCAGCAGCGGTTTGTCCCGGGCCAGCGTATCCTGCCACGCGCCGACGATCAGACTCCCGTCCGGCAGCCTCCGGGCCGGGCGGATCATCTCAAAGAGGCCGCTGAGCTCGGAGACGGCTTCCGTTTCCCAGTCATCGGGGCCGAATGCCTCGATCAGCTGATCCCGGAAAGGCTCCAGCGCATTTTCGGTGAGGGAGAGCGCGATGTCCGTCCGGGTCCCCGTCGCCAGATCCCAGGAGAACAGGGTGCACCCGAAGGGCGTTTCGTTGAAGATGGGCTTGTCATAGAGGATGACGTCCAGCCGGCTGCTGTCCGCGGAAAAACTTGCGGCCGAGAACGCCACCAGATTCATGACCGATCCGTTTTCGTAAGGGGCGCTGTACAGCAGGTAGTATTCGTTGGTTTCCGTGTCCATCAGCACCGGAAACAGGGAGTTGTCCTGAAACCAGATCTGCATGTAGGATGTGAGGATCACCCAGCGACCGTCCGGCGACCAGATCGGGTCGTCGGCATTGAGAAACCAACTGGATGCCGCCCGGCCTTTCATGTACCCGTACTCGTCCGGGACACCGCGGCTCTCGTTGTATGTGAAGGGGGTGTACACGCCGCCGCGGATCAGGCCGATGCTTTCATACGGCACCACGGCCAGGTAGTCGCCCTTCGGGGAAATCCCGATGATGTCCGTTCCCTCGGGCTGCGGAACTTCTACCTTCGTGAAAACCGCCCCGGCCGACACGCCCTCCGCGCTGGCTGCGCAAAGACCGGCAAGGACCATGACCAGCACCAAGACAGCGATCCATCTTTTCATAGCGGCTACCCTCCCGAAACAACATCACGGATACGGAGAATGACGGTTCACGAACAATGAAAACACCATGCGGCTTAGTCAGTGAGACCAGTATACAACATCTCACCGCCGTGCGCAATAGGGATGCCCGGGCCGAAGACCGAAATCCAATCTACCACCGTTACGGTTCACCCCAAATTGCCCTCTTCAGGACGGGCTGTTGCGGCGGGCACAAGAAAAGCCCGACAGAAAACCCTGTCAGGCAGGCTTGCTGTGCGGATCGTGCGAGCCGGATCACGCCTTCTCGATGAGATTCATCTGATCCAGCTTCTCCAGCAGGGCGTCCAGGTCCGCGGCGGCCGTGGCCTCGTCTGTGTCGAACTCGCCCAGAACGGCGGCCAGCAGGTCATCCCTGGAGATGCCGTCCTGCAGTTTCTCCCAGGCAAACGCGGACACGCTGTTGAGCAGCACCGCGCCGTTGAAGACGCCGATGTTTTCGTCCGTGGGCATGAGCATGTACTCTCCCGCGATGTTGCGCAGGACAAAGCCGGGTTTCGCTTTCATATCCGATTGCTCCTTCCGATAATTCCGGTCGCGGATGGCCTCGCGGAGGCGGATCGCATCCTCCGGGGACTTGCCGCCGAACACGCGCAGGACCTCGGCCTTTGCGGCGAGCTCCGCGATGTTCCGCATCTGGATCACGGCGGTTTCCGTGTCCCACATGGGGATGAAACACTGCCGGACCAGCAGTTTGCGGGACTGGGCCGGGCTCAGCCTCCGGGCCCGGAAATCCTCCCCGCGCCGCACTTCGCAGATGGTGTTCAGGGAGACGCAAACATTGGCGAAGCACTGTTCCTTGCCGTCCCAGGGCACCCCGAGCAGTTCCATGGACTTGACGCGGATCAGCGGCCGGTCCCCGCTGACCAGCGACGCGCCGAAGGTGTCGATCCAGACTTTGGCCCGGGTCGATTTGCCGATTCCGGAGGGACCTGTGAAGAGAAACGCCCTTCCGTCCAGCGCCACCGCCGCCGCGTGGATGGACACGCAGCCTTTGCGGATCAGCAGGCACTCCACCGCCAGGCGGACATACCGCTCCGCGTTCAGCGCTCCGGCCGCGCCCTTCGGCCCCCTGTAGCGCAGGGATGCGTAGTCGGCGCTGACGAACAGGCCCTCCGAATCGCTGTGTTGCCTGTGGCAGAACCACCCGTCGGGCAGCACGCGGTGGACGATGTCGCCGGAGGTGATTTCCTTGCCGGCGGGGGCTTCCTCCTCCGTCAGGGTCAGGGTCATGTCGGCTTCCGCCGGGTCACAGGAGAAGGCGGAAAAGGAGGGCAGGGCCAGCGCAGAGCGCAGGGTCACTTCCGCGATCCGATAGTACATGCCGACAACTCCTTTTCCTTTTGCCAACGGTTGCCGTGAAACAGAACAAGCACCCCAATCGCTTGCGGTGCTTTGTTCGGTGAGGGCCGATCCGCGCGCTCACGCCGCGATAAGGCAGCGCGCCGGCCTGTGCTCAGGCTTGGTGGATCAGTAGCACTTCTTGTTCTTGGTCCGATCGGGATCCTTGCTGCACTCGTGGTTATCCGAGAAGGTGTAGCTGCTGGAGCCGTGCAGGCAGTAAGTGGGATCCTGACTGGATTCTGCCGGCTCGATCACGGACGCGGCGCCGGAGGCGGTCACCACGTCGGTATAGTTGAACTCCAGCTTTTCGGCGCTGGGGGTCTCGTACGTTCTCTTCATCTCTGTTTCCTCCTTCAGTGTTCCTCGTCGTATTCGCAATCCGGCACGGGGTAGACGCCTTGCCGGACGAACCGCTTTGTCAGTTCACACAGGGCGTGAGGCCAGGCGCCGGGCTCGGCGAAGCTCGCCACGCGGCCGATGCAGCCCTCACAGACCTGTTCGTATGCGCAGCCCTCGCAGGCCGCGGCCCGGGGATAGCGGGCGATGGCTTCCCGGATCTGCCGCCAGGCCTCGTCGAAGCCGACTTCCAGGGGATAGGCCCGGATGCCTTCCAGCTCGTTGCAGGGGATCATGGTGCCCTTCCAGTCCAGGTTAAACCCGGACCTTCCGGCGCCGCACAGGACGCCGTACCGCACCCCGTCGGTGTCGGGGCCGCCCTCCGCCGGCAGTTTCTCCGCCGGGCAGGTCTCTACGCAGACGCCCTTCAGCTCATTGTGATACCGCAGGATCCGGATGTAGAAGTCCTCGTCCAGGTCCCGGACGCTTCCCTCCCGGCCGGTTTCCCGCCGGGGCTGTGTCAGCGCGTGATTGACCATGACGTCGGCGCTCAGCTCCCGGGCCAGCCGGATGGTGCCGAAGACATCCTCACCCAGGGCCGGGTTGGGGGTGACGCTGATGTGCAGCGGCAGCTTTTCCTCGTTGATCCTGCGGAGGTGCCCCAGCACGCGCTCAAAGGCGCGCTGGCCGGTGACCCGCTCGTAGGCTTCCTCGCTGTCGCCGTACAGGGTGATGTGCAGCCCCGCCGGCGGATGCTGCCTGAAGTACCCGATCCAGCTTTCGTCCAGCAGGGAGCCGTTGGTGAAGACCTCCACCTCACAGCCCAGGTGCTGAATGTGCTCGTAGACCTCCCGGAAGCCGGGGTAGGCCAGGCACTCGCCGCCGCTGAGGGTCACATGGAGCATGCCCGCCGCCACGGCCTGGGAGATCAGGTCCTTCCACTGGGCGGGGGTGAGGAGCGGCCTGCTCAGCTGCGCTTCGGACAGCCGCACGTAGCACATTTCGCACCGGAAATTGCACAGCGGTGTCAGCTCAAACTGGCCGTTCAGCGGGATTCCCAGGTCCCGGGCCTTTTGCCCCAGATACCGGGAGAAGTCGCTGAAGCGCTGGGATTCCCGGTGATTCCGCTCCTTCAGCGCTGCCAGAAACGCGTGGCCGTCGCGATACTCACTCATCATCAGGCTCCGTGGGTCGTGAGTTTGCGGATCAACAAGCGGGATTCGCCCGCGGATCCACGCTATATATATCAAACAGAGAGCCGCTTTGTCAAGCGGATGACAATGCCCGGTTTTCTCATTTTTCTGTGATGTTTGCGCAAATTTAGCTTTCTGAAGATGAGAGGGCATCTTTTTACGCACTTTTCGGGGGCTGCCCGTGCGTCGCCGTCTGGACGCGTCACCGTCGGGGGATCCGACCTGCGGCCGCGGGAAAGAGAAGGGCTGCGAAAACTCCGTCTGTGGCATTTCACGGCACGAAAAAGACATCCCCGGGTGCATTGACGATTCGTGGGCGCTATTGTACAATAGATGGCGGAAAATACGGACGTTGAATCCGATACAGACGAGACTGGAGGGTGACGATATGGAGAGACTGAACGCAACCATGGCCCCGGCGCCGGCGCGGCCCGTGAAGGTGATCCAGTACGGCGAGGGCAATTTCCTGAGGGCTTTTGCGGACTGGATGATCGACATTGCCAACGAGAAGACCGACTTCAACGGCAGCATCGTGCTGGTGAAGCCCATCAGCATCGGCACGCTGTTCCCGGCGTTTCGGGAGCAGGACTGCCGGTACACCGTGCTGCTGCGGGGGCTGGTGGACGGGGAGCCGGTGGAGCAGAGCCGAATCGTCACCAGCGTCAGCGGGGCGGTGGACTGCTACCGCTCCTATGAGGAATACGCCGCCTACGCGAAGTGCGAGACCCTGCGCTTCGTGATCTCCAACACCACCGAGGCGGGCATCGTGCTGGACGAGAGCGACCGGTTCGACCTCTGCCCGCCCAACAGCTATCCGGGCAAGCTGACGAAGTTTCTCTACGAGCGGGCCGAGGCCTTCGACTACGCGGAGGACAAGGGCCTGATCATCCTGCCGGTGGAGCTCATCGACGACAACGGCATCGCGCTGCGCCGGTGCGTCAAGGCCCTGGCGAAGCTGTGGAACCTGGGGGAGCGCTTCGAGAGCTGGCTGGACAGTGCCTGCGTGTTCACATCCACCCTGGTGGACCGCATCGTCACGGGCTATCCCCGGGGGGAGGACCAGGCCATCTGGGAGAAGCTGGGCTATGAGGACCGCATCCTGGTGACGGCGGAGCCCTTCGGCCTGTGGGTCATCGAGAGCGAAAAGGACATCAGCGGGGAGCTGCCCTTGCCCGCCTGCGGCCTGCCGGTGATCTACACCGACAACCAGAAGCCCTACAAGCAGCGCAAGGTCCGGATCCTCAACGGCGCCCACACCTCCTTCGTGCCCATGGCCTTCCAATGCGGCCACGACATCGTTCTGCAGGCCATGAACGACCCCGTGATCCGCACCTTCATGCAGAAGACCCTGTACGACGAGGTGATCCCCACCCTGAGCCTGCCGAAGGAAGACCTGACCGCCTTCGCCGAGGCCGTCACCGGGCGCTTTGCCAACCCCTTCATCAAGCACCGCCTGCTGGACATCTGCCTGAACTGCGTCAGCAAGTGGCGGGCCCGCTGTCTGCCTTCTCTGCTGGGGTATGTAGAGGCGCAGGGGAAACTGCCCCCGCACCTGACCTTCTCCCTGGCGGCCATGATGAGCCTGTACCGGGGCGGCGCGCTGTCCGAGGGCAAGCTGGTCTGCAGGCGGGGCGAGGAGACCTACACCCTTCAGGACGACCCGGCGGTGCTGCGGTTCTTCGCGGAGACCGGGGACATGGCTCCCGCGGAGCAGGCGCGGGCCTTCCTCTCCGACGAGGCCTTCTTCGGGCAGGACCTGACAAAGATCCCGGGCCTGGAGGACGCCGTCGCCGGCGCGCTGGCCGACATCCTCGACCGGGGGATGAAGGCCGTGGTGGAGGAGCGGTTCGGCTTGTGAGCCGGGTTTGCGCGTGAATGAAGATCCTGTGAATGGGATCTCAACGGGATGTTTTCCCGTCTGCCAAAGGACGACCTCATCCACCGCTGCGGCGGTCCCCCTTCCCCTAAAGGGGAAGGCAGAAAAGGGTAATTAAGCGACCAAAAGCCTTCCCCTTACTGTGAAAATGCATCGTATTTTCATTTATCGTGGACAATAATACTCCGTATTATTGATGTGGATTTCAGGGGAAGGTGGCCTGCGCGCATACATGTTTACGCGAGTGCTCTGCTTGTTCGCGCAGGCCGGATGAGGTCGTCGCGGCGTTTGCAATCACGCTTTTGTCCGTGCTTTGGGCCTGAGCTTGTGAGCCAGGCATCGGCTGATCGATCGACCGGAAGGAGTTGAGCGTCCATGAATCCCACGCAGCAGCGGGAAGCGGCCCGGCAGTTCTTTTACCGCTGGAAGGATCGCGGCCGCGAGGACCAGGACGCCCGCTCCTACTGGATCGAGCTGCTGGGGCAGGTGCTGGGGGTGGAGCGCGTCACCGAGCGCGTGGACTTCGAGAAGAAGGTCGTGGGGCCGGACGGCAATGTCAAGCGCATCGACCTGTACATCCCCGAAACCAAAGTCCTCATCGAGCAGAAGAGCCGCGACATCCCTCTGGACAAGCCCCAGGCCGGCCACGGCGGCATGACGCCCTACGAGCAGGCCAAGATGTACGACAACGGCCTGCCTTACGACGAGAAGGCCCGCTGGATCATCACCTCCAACTTCAGGGAGATCTGGATCTACGACATGAACCAGCCGCGGCCCCAGCCCATGAAGCTACCCCTGGCGGACCTTCAGGACAGGCTGAGCCAGCTGGAGTTTCTGGTGAACAAAGAGAAGAAGCCGGAGGACCCGGAGATCAAGCTCTCCCTGCAGGCCGGCGAGCTGGTGGGCAAGCTCCACGACCGCTTTCTGGAGAAGTACCACGACCCCATGGCGGTGCACACCCAGCGGTCCCTGAACATCCTCTGCGTGCGGCTGGTGTTCTGCCTCTACGCGGAGGACGCGGGGCTGTTCGGCGGCTCCGGCGACGCCTTCAGCCGGTACATCGCGCAGTATGAGCCCAAGGACATCCGCCGCGCCCTGATCGACCTGTTCAAGGTGCTGGACACGCCCTATGAGGAGCGGGCGGACCTCTACCTCTCCGAAGAGCTGGAGGCCTTCCCCTATGTGAACGGCGGCCTGTTTCAGGACGAGAACATCGTGATCCCGCAGATCACGGAGACGCTGAAGCAGATCATCCTGGAGTCCGCGCACTTCGACTGGTCGCAGATCAGCCCCACCATTTTCGGCGCGGTGTTCGAGAGCACGCTGAACCCGGAGACCCGCCGCAGCGGCGGCATGCACTACACCAGCATCGAGAACATCCACAAGGTCATCGATCCCCTGTTCCTGGACGCCCTGAAGGCGGAGCTTGCGGAGATCCGCGGCATCGCCGTGGAGCGCGTGCGGGAGGCAAGGCTGCGCGGTTTCCAGGACAAGCTGGCCGGGCTGCGGTTCCTGGACCCCGCCGCCGGCAGCGGGAACTTCCTCACGGAGACCTACCTCTGCCTGCGCAGGCTGGAAAACGAGGTCATCGAGCTGCTGTACGGCAAGAACGGCATGCTGCAGATCCGCATGGGCTTTGAGGAGACCACGCCCATCAAGGTCTCCATCACCCAGTTCTACGGCATCGAGATCAACGAGTTCGCCGTGGCCGTGGCCAAGACCGCCCTGTGGATCGCGGAAAACCAGATGATGCGCCAGACGGAGGATATCGTCCACATCCAGCTGGACCCCCTGCCCCTGAAGACCCAGGCCGGGATCGTCGAAGGCAACGCCCTGCGGATGGACTGGAATAAGCTGGTGCCGAAGGAGAAGCTGGCGTATATCATGGGGAACCCGCCGTTTGTGGGATATTCGCTGCAAACCGCAAGTCAGAAAGAAGACATTCTGTCCCTCTATGTCGATGAAAAAGGTAAACCCTACAAAACTGCGGGAAAGATCGACTATGTGGCAGGCTGGTACTGGAAAGCTTCGCAGATGATGCAGGGGACCGAGATACGTACTGCGCTGGTGTCCACCAACAGCATCACGCAAGGGGATCAAGTTGCTCCCATATGGAAGCCCTTGTATGACCGGTTCTCAATCCATATAGACTTCGCTCACAGGACTTTCCGATGGGATAGTGAAGCAAACCTTAAAGCTCATGTGCACTGCGTAATCATTGGCTTCAGCGTAACTGAAAACCTAAAGCCTCGAGTGGTCTTTGATGGAACAAATATCTATACAGTTACAAACATCAATCCCTATCTCGTTGAAGCAGACAACATTTTCGTTGAAAGCCGCAGTAATCCAATTTGCAACGTGCCTGTAATGACAACTGGCAATCGTCCTGCCGATGGCGGACATCTGATCATCGAGGCGGACGAATATGAAATGTTTGAAAAAGACGAGCCTCAGGCTTTGCCTTACATCAAACGTTTGGTTGGATCGGCCGAGTTCATCAACAACAAGAAACGCTGGTGCCTTTGGCTCGTAGGAGTTCCACCATCGGAGTTGCGAAAAATGCCCATGGTTATGGAACGGGTTCGACTGTGTAAGGAAGACAGAGAGAACGCTCCCGACGAAGGACGACGTAGACTGGCAGAGAAGCCAAGTTTGTTCCGTGAAATAAATAACCCAGAATCATATATTGTAATACCTGCAGTATCATCAGAAAAAAGACGATACGTCCCAATTGGTATTCTGGATAGTAAAACAATAGCGACAAATCTTGTTATTACCATCCCCAACGCCACCATCTACCACTTCGGCGTCCTGACCTCCAACGTTCATATGGCCTGGATGCGCACGGTCTGCGGACGATTGAAGTCCGACTACCGTTACTCCAAAGACATCGTCTACAACAACTTCCCCTGGCCCACCCCCACAGAAGAACAAAAGAAACGGATCGAGGAAACCGCCCAGGGAATTCTGGACGCCCGGGGGCGGTACCCGGATTCCTCCCTCGCCGACCTCTACGACGAACTCACCATGCCCCCGGACCTCCGCAAAGCCCACCGCGACAACGACGCGGCCGTCATGGCCGCCTACGGCATGGACGTGCGCACCACCTCCGAAGCCGCCTGCGTGGCGGAGCTGATGCGGCGGTACCGGGCCCTGACGGAGCCAAAGCCGGACACCGGCCTCAAGCCCGCCGTGCTGGAGGAAATCAAGACGCTGGCAAAGCGGCATGGCCTGAGCCGGGTGGTGCTCTTCGGCTCGCGGGCCCGGGGTGACTTCCGCCCCAAGAGCGACATCGATCTGGCCGCGTCCGGAGGGGACATTGACCGCTTCCGCCTGGCGGTGGAGGAAGAGACGAGCACGCTGCTGACCTTCGACGTGGTGAACCTGGACCACGAAATCCAGCCGGAACTCCGCGAGACCATCGACCGGGAGGGAATCCTGCTCTATGAAAAAGTTTGACAATTACTGCGGCAACCTGGCTGTCCTGTCCCGCGCGGATCAGCAGGACCTGGACAATGAATTCATCATCAGCGGCATCATCGACAAGTTCTTCCTCCAGTTTGAGCTGGGTTGGAAAACCCTGAAGGATATCCTGTCCTATGAAGGCCTGGATGCCGGACGTACCGGCTCTCCGCGGGAAATCCTCAAGGCTGCATTCCAGATCTTCTCTTCCATGGACGAGGACACCTGGCTCTCCATGCTGTCCCAGCGCAACAACATGGCGCATGTATACAACAGGGATGAGGCAGTCGCGCTGATGCACACCGTTCTGGCCCGCTATATCCCGGCGTTTCAGGCGCTGGAGCGAGAACTGCGGGACCGCTACGGAGAAACGCTGAACACGCTGTGACGACCCTTCTCGCACTTTTTTCGGAATCGGCATGCAGACATACGGAGGTATCAGCCTTATGAACGAACTGCTGCGCATCACAACCCGGGACAATGTGGCCGTGGCGCTGAAGCCCCTGGCCGCCGGGGAGCGCGTGACCGACGGCGCCGTCACCCTGACCCTGCGGGACGACATTCCGGCGGGCCACAAGGCGGCGCTGACGGACCTGCGGGCGGGGGAGCCCGTGATCAAGTACGGCTATCCCATCGGCTCCGCGAAGGCGGACATCCCCGCGGGGAGCCATGTGCACGTCCACAACCTGCGCACCCTGCTGTCGGGAGAGCTGGAATACGAGTATCGCCCTGTTCAGCCGGAGGAGAAGCGGGAAGAGGCGAAGACCTTCATGGGCTATCCCCGGAAGGACGGCCGGGTGGGCGTGCGCAACGAGCTGGTGATCCTGCCCACCGTGGGCTGCGTCAACGACGTGGCCCGGGCGCTGGAGCGGGACGCGCAGTCCCTGGCGGGGGGCGGTGTGGAAAAGGTGTACGCCTTCTCCCACCCCTACGGCTGCTCCCAGATGAGCGAGGACCAGGAGAACACCCGGCACATCCTGGCCAACCTGGCCACCCACCCCAATTTCGGCGGCGTGCTGGTGCTGGGCCTGGGCTGTGAGAACAGCGGCGTGGACGTCCTGAAGGGCTACATGGGGGACTGGGACGAGAGCCGGGTGCGCTTCCTCGTCTGCCAGCAGGCGGAGGACGAGCACGAGGCCGGCCTGGCGCTGCTGCGGGAACTGGCGGACCGCATGCGGGACGAGCGGCGGGTGCCCTGCCCGGCGTCCAAACTGGTGGTGGGCCTCAAGTGCGGCGGCAGCGACGGCTTCTCCGGCATCACGGCCAACCCGGTGATCGGCGGCTTCTCCGACCGGCTCATCGCCCAGGGCGGCGCCACGATCCTGACGGAAGTGCCGGAGATGTTCGGCGCGGAGACCATCCTCATGGCCCGGGCGGAGGACGAGGCGGTCTTCCGGAAGACCGTGGACCTCATCAACGATTTCAAGCGGTATTTTGAGGAGCACCACCAGACGATCTACGAGAACCCCTCCCCGGGCAACAAGGCCGGCGGGATCTCGACGCTGGAGGACAAGGCGCTGGGCTGCACCCAGAAGAGCGGCTTCTCCGCCGTCCGGGACGTGCTCCGCTACGGGGAACAGGTGCGCAAGCCCGGCCTGAACCTGCTGTCCGCCCCGGGCAACGACCTGGTGGCCTCCACGGCCTGCGCGGCGGCGGGGGCGCAGCTGGTGCTCTTCTCCACAGGCCGCGGCACGCCCTTTGCCTGCCCGGTGCCCACCGTGAAGATCGCCTCCAACACCCCCCTGGCGCTGAAGAAGAAGAACTGGATCGACTTCGACGCCGGCCGCCTGCTGTCGGAGGGCATCCCCCTGCCGCAGCTGGCGGAGGAACTGCTGGACCTTGTGCTGGCCATCGCAAGCGGCCGGGAGGTCCGGGCGGAGGAGAACGGCTTCCACGACCTGGCCATCTTCAAGACCGGCGTGACCCTGTGACTGTACAAGGCGTTCTGCTTCGGCGGAGCGCCTTTTCTGCGCAGCAAAAAACCGCGGGGGACCGCGGTTGAGACAAATCCCGGCAAAGAGATTCCGCGGACTGTCGGAAAACCCCTTTGGCCTGCGGGCTGCATTATGAGGACCCCTCCGGCCTGCGTTGTGAGGGACCCCTCCGGCCTGCGGGCCACCTCCCCACTGCGGTGGGGAGGCAAGGGGTTTGAAAGCGACGCCAATCCTCTGGCTCCCCATCGCAATGGGGAGCTCCCGCCGCAGCGGGTGAGGGGTCCTTTCTGTGTGGAGAGAGGGCTTGCTGCGGGAGCCATCGCACGGGGACCCCTCCGGCCTGCGGGCCACCTCCCCACTGCGGTGGGGAGGCTGAGGCGCCAATCCTCTGGCTCCCCATCGCAATGGGGAGCTCCCGCCGCAGCGGGTGAGGGGTCCTTTGCGGCGGGGAATTCAGAGCATGAGCTGGTTCAGTTGCGCTCTTTCGTGGCCTTGAGGAACATGACCAGCATCCAGACGTACATCACGGTCTTGGGCAGCATCAGCATGCCGATCAGGGGAACGGCCTGGGCCCAGAGCACCACGGGGATGTAGAACAGGAAGCTGAGGGCCGCCGCCACCCAGAGGTGCCTGTACACCGGATCCCTCCGGGCGTACCGTTTCCACAGCATCACCGTCAGCGTGCCCATGGCCACAAAGGGGATGTTCCGCAGGATGCCCCAGAACAGGGGCGGATCGGCGGTGAACCAGCCGTTGTCCGGGATGACGCACAGCGCGATCCGGGCCGCGGCCAGGACGATCATGTACTTCCACAGGCCGGTTTCGCCCTTGACGCGGTAGCGCTCCCGGCGGTACAGCTCCAGCAGCACATAGAACACCGTCATGGTGACGGAGGTGACCGCCTTGCCGAAACCCATGGCCGCTGTCCAGTCCCCCGCTGCGAAGGTATTCATGATCCGGGGCACCAGGTGGAAGGCGTCGCCGCAGCCCAGCACCAGGCTGGCCAGGCCGGGCAGGAAGCAGGCCGGCTTCTCGCGGCTCCGGCGCAGCAGGGCCATGCCGGTGGCGATGGCAAAGAGCAGATAGGCGATCTCAAAGACGGATTCAACGATCTTCATGGCGTTTTCCTCCCGTAGCCGGCGGAGATCAGAGGGTCTTCATGTAGAACAGGTCCATGGTGCCGTGAATGACGGAGGCGGGGCGGTCGATCTTCCGGTAGCCGCACTTTTCGTACAGGTGAATGGCCGGGACCAGCAGGGAGTGGGTCTCCAGGTAGATCCGCCGGTAGCCCATCTCCGCGGCCTTTCCCTCGATGAAGCGGATCATCTCGTAGCCCAGGCCGCGCCCCTTCACCGCGTCCGCCAGATACAGCTTCTGCAGTTCGCAGCAGTCCCCGTCGAACTCCGCCAGCCCGACGCCGCCCACGACGGTCTCGCCCTCCGTCAGCACGTAATAGGCCCGGCCGGGGCGGTCGTAGCACGCGGACAGCCGGTCCAGGGCCTCGTCGTAGTAGGCGGTGCCGGGGATGTCCAGGTGGTACGCCTTCAGGTTGGACCGCACCAGCTCCGCCACCGCGGCGTCGTG
>JBGVCH010000030.1:0-6122 GCA_045226335.1 Christensenellales bacterium
CCCGAACACAGAAGTTAAGCCCTTCAGTGCCGAAAGTACTTGGCTGGAGACGGCCCGGTAGGATAGGTCGCTGCCGGATTCCATCAGCCCGCAGTGGAAACACTGCGGGTTTCTGTTATCATTGATCTGACGGCTAACGAAAACCGTGCCCGGAAACAAGTCGTTCCAAGGCACGGCTTTTTATCGGATCAAAGCTTCAGCAAGTCCAGTCTTCCAACGGCTTCCTTTGTCTTTTCCGGGGAGTTGAACGCCGTCAGTCTGAAGTAGCCCTCACCGCTGGGGCCGAATCCGGCACCGGGGGTCCCGACCACTTGGCATTCGTTCAGCAGCTTGTCGAAGAAGGCCCAGCTGTCGATCCCCTCAGGCGTCCGCAGCCAGATGTACGGCGCGTCCACGCCGCCGAAGACGCGGAAGCCGCGGTCCATCAGGCCGCCGCGGATCACCCGGGCGTTATCCATGTATCCGGCGATCACGTCACGGATCTGGCGCTGTCCGTTCGGCGTGTAGACGGCCGCGGCGGCGCGCTGGACCGGATAGCTGACACCGTTGAATTTGGTGGCCATACGGCGCTTCCACATGGCGTTCAGCTCCACCAGAGCCCCATCGCCTGTACGGCCCTTGACTTCATGCGGCACGATGGTGTAGGCACACCGGGTTCCCGTGAAGCCGGCTGTCTTGCTGAAGGAGCAGCACTCAATGGCCACATCCCGGGCGCCTTCGATCTCATAGATGGAGAGCGGAATGCCCGGGGTGGAGATGTACGCCTTGTAGGCCGCGTCATACACGATGACGGCGCCGTTGGCCCTGGCCCAGTCCACAAACACCTTCAGCTGCTGCTTGGTCAGCACCGTGCCGGTGGGGTTGTTGGGATAACAGAGATAGAGCACGTCCACCGGCCGGTCCGGAACACTCGGAACGAAGTCGTTCTCCTCGGTGCAGGGGAGGTAAACCAGCCGGTTCCAGCGGGTGCCGGTCCAGTTTCCGGCGCGGCCGGCCATGGCGTTGCTGTCCACGTAGACAGGGTACACCGGATCCGTCACCGCGATCACGGCGTCTGGGGCGAAGAGTTCCTGGATGTTGCCCACGTCGCTCTTCGCGCCGTCGGAGATGAAGACCTCGTCGTAAGCCAGATCGATGCCCCTGGAGGCGTAATCGCCTTCGCGGATGGCATTCACCAGGAAATCATAGCCGAAATCAGGCCCGTAGCCCCGGAACGTCGCGGCGCTGCCCATTTCGTCCACCGCGCGGTGCATGGCTTCGATGACGGCGGGCACCAGCGGCCGGGTGACGTCGCCGATGCCGAGGCGGATCACTTCCTGATCGGGGTGAACTTCCTGATAGACCTTCGTTCTGCGGGCGGTTTCGGCGAACAGGTAGGAGCCCGGCAGTTTTTGGTAATTGTCGTTGATCCGGAGCATGTGCTACAGCCTCCTGTCAATCATTCTGTTCATATGCGGCGCTGGGTCACCGGTCAGGCTTCCTCATCCGGCCAGTCGCCGTCGAACACAAAGACGGCCGGACCGGTTTGCCAGACATGGCCGTCCGGGTCCCAGCGGACCAGCAGGTCGCCGCCCGGCAGGGAGATGGTCGCCTCGCGGCCGATCCGTCCGGTCACGGCCGCGGCGATCAGGCACGCACACGCCCCGGTCCCGCAGGCCATGGTCTCGCCGGAACCGCGCTCCCATACCCGCATGGTGAGGTGGGTTGGGCTGTCGACGCGGACAAACTCGACGTTGGTGCGCCTGGGGAAGAGCGGATGATGTTCGATTTCGGGCCCGAGGGTCTGCAGCGGAACGGCTGCCGGATCATCGACGAAGATCACCGCGTGCGGGTTGCCGGGGTTCACGCAGAACGCCGTCAGCGTCCCCTCCCGCAGCGGGATTTGGACGGTGTTTGTCTCCGCGTTCACCGGGATCCGCCCGGGATCGAGGACCGGCTTGCCCATGTCCACGGACACCGACCTCACACGGCCGTTTTCCTTCTTCATCAGGAGGGTTCTGACGCCGAAATTGGTCTCCAGCGTGACGGCGTCGCGCGTGGTCAGGCCCTTGTCACAAACGTACTTGCCGACACAGCGGGCCGCGTTCCCGCACATCTCGCCCTCGGAGCCGTCCGCGTTGAACATCCGCATGGAGAAGTCCGCTTTTTCTGACGGGCCGATCAGCACCAGGCCGTCCGAACCGACACCGAAATGCGGTTTCGCCATCTGAACGGACAATCCGGCGGGATCCGGCACCTTCTCGCTGAACAGGCTGACATAGATATAGTCGTTGCCCAGCCCCTGCATCTTGGTGAATCGCATGCTGCAGCCTCCTCGACGAGTTTCGGTTTCCACAGCAGTATAGCAAGAACCTGGGCCGACTGCAAGGAAAATGCACCAAAAGGACAAAACAGGGGGCTGAGCCCCCTGCTGTCGGTCAGATGACTTGCCCCTCTCCGGGCATGGCGTTCATCGGCAGGGCCGGGTCCGTCGGCGCCGCCACCTCCGACACGCCCCGCAGCTGGTTGTTCAGCTGATGCAGCCGGTCGATGCGGCTACGGACGCGGTGGTTGGTCAGCGCCTTGATTTTGTAGCGGTCGAACATGGCCCGAACCCCCATGGTGACGGGGATGGCCAGGCCGAAGCCGGCCGTCGCGGTGACAGCCGCGCCGACCCCCAGGGCCGCGCCGGTCTTGGCCATCCGGAACGCGCCGTCCTTCGCGCCGGTTTTGCCGGGCTTGCGGCCCAGCACCACCTTGGTGCCCTCGGTGGCCGCAATGATGACAAAGGGCAGCGCGCCGCACAGGGAAGAGGTCAGCTCCGTCATCAGACCGACCTCTTCCAGCAGGCCGGATTCCACCGCGATCTCGTCCACGTAGGTCAGGCTGGTGGCGATGGTGTCCACCACGGTGTCCCGCTGCCGTTTCCGATAGCCCCTGACGATCTCCTCATAGCTCCTCATGCGCGTCACTTCCTTTCGTCAGAAAAACTTGTTCACCAGGGTGACCAGGACCCAGGCGCCGCAGACGATGGCCGCCAGCAATGTCAGCTGGGACAGCACGCTGCCGGAGAACAGGCGCCTCCGCACGTGCTTGGTCTCTTTCTTCAGGGAGCGCTCCAGGATGCTGACGCGGTTGACCAGGCTGTCCAGCTTCTGGTCGGTGTCCCGCTGCATCTCCCGGAAGCTGTTTTCCAGGGCTTCGCTGCTGCCGGACGCCTGCTGCCTGTTGCGGTCCACTTCCGCGGAAAGCGCGTCCATCTGGCTGCGGAGACGTGCCTGGTCATCGCAAACGCCCTCCGCCACCAGCGTCATCTCGGCGGTGAATTGTTCGATCAATTCCTTGGTGTTTTCCCCCTTGACAGTTTTCAGCGCGTTGCTGATCAGCTTGCGGGGCCTGCTGAGTTCTTTCTCTTCGGACACGGTTCTCCCTCCTTTGTGATGGACTGGTCCCAACCGTATTATACCATATCTGTCAATATGGCGAAAGAGCGCTTGCTTTTCCGGGGCGATATGGTATGATTTGGATGCAGAACGAAGGGTGCGGGAGGCAGGGTATGGACGAGGTGCGGCAGGGCGACGGCCTGAACGGGTACGCGATGACGAAACGCGCGCTTTCCACGGCATGGCCCGCCATGCTGGAAAGCTTTTTTGTGACCCTGGCCGGCATGATCGATACCCTGATGGTCTCCTCCCTGGGGAAAAACGCGGTGGCGGCGGTGGGCCTGACCCAACAGCCGAAGTTCATCAGCCTGACGCTGTTCTTCGGCCTGAATGTGGCGGTCTCGGCACTGGTGGCCAGGCGCAAGGGGGAGGGTCGGCGGGAGAACGCTTGCAGCGTTTTCATGACCGCCATGGTCTTCGCCATGGTTTTCTGCGTGCTGATCACCGCCCTGTTCGTCGCTTTTGCGCCGCAGATGATGGCGCTGGCCGGCAGCAATGCGGACACCCATGACGACGCGGTGATGTACTTCCGCATCATCATCAGCGGCACCTTCTTCAATGTGCTGACCATGCTGATCAACTCCGCCCAGCGCGGCAGCGGCAACACCAGGCTTTCCATGGTCACCAACCTCACCAGCAGCGCGGTCAACGTGCTGTTCAACTATCTCCTCATCGGCGGCGGCCTGGGGATCTTCCGACCCATGGGGATCCGGGGCGCGGCCATCGCCACCGTGCTGGGGACCGTCGTCTCCTCGGCCATGGCCATCTTCTCCCTGGCGCGCTCCACCAGCTACATCCGCATTCAGGATATCCTGGGCCGGAACATCGGCCCCCGGCGGGAGGACGCCCGGGCCATCTGGCGGCTGACGTACAACACATCCCTGGAGAACATCGCCATGCGGGTGGGCTTTCTGGCCACGGCGCTTGTGGCGGCGCGGCTGGGAACGGCCGAGTTTGCCGTGCACAACGTGGAGATGCAGCTGCTGAGCCTGGGCTTTGCCTTCGCGGACGGCATGCAGGTGGCGGCCATCGCGCTGACGGGCGAGTCCCTGGGCGCCGGCCGCAAGCAGGATGCGAAGAAGTACGGGCAGATCTGTCAGCGCATCGGCCTGGCCATCTCGGTGGCCCTGTCCCTGGCCCAGCTCATCGGCGGCCGGTGGTTCACCAGCATCTTCTTCACGGCGGAGGTGGAGGGAAGCAAAGAAGCGCTGATCGACATGGGCGTACGGATCAACTATTTCGTCATGGTGATCGTGCTGCTGCAAATCTCGCAGATCATTTTCTCCGCCTGCCTGCGGGCGTCGGGGGATGTGCGCTACACCCTGGTGGCGGCGCTGATCAGCGTCTCCGGCATCCGGACCGCGGTGACCCTGCTGCTGGTCTACGTCTTCCACATGGGCCTGGACGGCATCTGGTTCGGCATCCTGTCCGACCAGCTGTCCCGATTCACCCTGATGAGCCTGCGCTTCCGCCGGGGCAAGTGGGTGGATCTGAAGATCTGACGAAGAACCGCTGGACGGAAACCGCGAAAAAAGCTCGGGACATGCGCCCGGGAGAAAGGGGATCCTCATGCACCGGATGCGGGCTTTGCTCCTGACCCTGCTGATTCTTGTGCCCGGAATGGTCCGGGCGGACGGCTTTCGCATGCCGGCCCCGGCCGTGATCACCGATGAACAGGCCGCGGCCATCCGCGCCAACGGTTCCCTGGAGCGCAGCCTCTGGCTGGACGCGGCCCTGTCCCTGCTGGAGGAGGGCAATCCCTTCCTGGAGCGCTACAACCTGCTGACGGGTGCGGACATCCGGGCCCGGATGACCTTCGGGATCCCCTATCTGTACGGCGGACAGGCGGCCAACCATGTCTTTGCCAAGGAGCCGGACTACATCGTGCAGAGCGCCTGGATCAACAGCCCGGCCTATTATGTGAGCGGTCTCAAGTATCTCTACGGCTTTGACTGCGTGGGGTATCTGAAATGGGTCTGGGGGCAGGTGACGTCGGAGGAATGGCCCACGTCGGACGGCCTGCTGAAAGACGGGCCGCGGCATGTGCTGGATATCGGGAAACCGCTGCCCGACTGGGAGAGTGTGGCCCGGATGCTGACAGCCGGAGACATCCTGGTGCTTCGGCATCCCGGCAACCATGTGGCATTGTACGTCGGAACGCTGCGCGGGTTCGGCTACACGGCGGAGGAAGTCCCGGAGCTGGCGCCGTATCTGGACTATCCGCTGGTGATCCACTCCAACACCAACGCGTCGGTGGCGCGGCGCTTCGGCTGGCTGCTGCAGAACGGCCTGCCGAAATACCGGGGCGCCACCGTCACCGATGGCGGCGTGGCGGTCTCCATCCTGGGGGTGGATCCGTCCGCGGCCCCGGGTCACGTGAAAGAGCAGAATCAGGACACTTGGTATTTCACCCTGCCGGACGGGACCTGGCTGACGGTGCTGCCCTGGGAGCGTGTGACGGACTTCTGCTGGTGGCGCAGCGACCGTCCCCTGGCGGCGGCCACCAGCGTGAGTCGCGGTGACAAGCCCGCCGCCGTCCGCCTCGATGACGGCGATACCCCGAACCTCACCGGGCGCTGCACCTTCTCTTCCACCCGAACCAACGGCGCTCTGAAATACCTCACCGACGATCAGTTCGGGACCTATGTCACGGTGATGAAGGACGGCGGCGCGGTAGAGATCCGCTCAGAGGATCCGGTG
>JBGVCH010000031.1:0-7808 GCA_045226335.1 Christensenellales bacterium
CCGATCAGCAGCGGCGTGAAGTATCAGCTGGCTGAATGTCCCTTTGATCCATCCCACAGGCATGGCGACGCCGCGGTCTTCGCCTTCTCCAACGGAAGCTTCGGATTCCACTGCTTCCACAACAGCTGCGCCAGCTACCACTGGCATGAGTTCCGGGAAAAGGTTGACCCGGCAGCCTACGCCAACAGTCCCCGCACCGGTTCCTCCGCGAGCCCACAGCCACCCCAGCGGCCCATGCCGGGCGATTCTTCCTCGGCGCAGCTCCTGCCGGCAGCCGGGATGAAGACCGGACCGAGAATGCTGGATTTCGCCGAGATCCCGAACTATGACCGCAGCAAGATCGTCGTGGTACGTTCCCGGTTTCAGTCGCTGGACAGCAGGATTGGCGGATTCAATCGCGGCGAGATGTCAGTTTGGAGCGGCGGCAACGCGTCAGGCAAATCCACCCTGGTCAGCCAGATCGGACTGGCAGCTGTCACGGAGGGATGCAAGGTCGCCATGTTCTCCGGTGAGATGACCGCTTCCCGTGTCCGGGAATGGGTGCTTCTTCAGGCGGCCGGTCCGGACTCCGTCATGCAGGACCGGCTCAGCCCCAGCCATTTCTGCCTGAAACCGGGCATTGAGGCGAAGCTCGACGCCATGCTGACGGGAAAGCTATCCATCTATGACAACGACTTCGGCACAGACTGGGAGCTTGTCACGAACACGATCTACGACTGGGTCAGGAGAAACGGCGCGTCCGTGGTGATCATCGACAACCTGATGGCGCTGGATCTCCCCACCGGCGCAGCGGACAAGTATGACATGCAGTCCAGGGTCGCCAAGCGTTTCTCGGCCATGGCCAGGGAGCTGAACATTCACATTCACTTCATCTGTCATCCCCGCAAGACCGAAGCGTTCCTCCGGAAGGGAGACATTTCAGGCACGGCGGACCTGACGAATGTCGCGGATAACGTGTTCATGGTTCACCGGGTCAACGCCGACTTCATGGCGCGATACAGAACCGTTTACCCCAAGCTGGTGATTGAGCCGGATGTCAGTACCGTGATCGAGATCATGAAAAACCGGGACCTGGGCATTGTGGATGAGATCATCAAGCTGTATTTCGACCGGCGCAGCCGCACCCTGTCCGATGTGAAGGGTCTTCCGCCACAGCATGCCTGGACAGAAAAGATTGAGCAGATGACGATGCAGGGCTTCACAGAGGTGGATGACCCCGATCTGCCGCCGGAATGGAGATGAGCATATGAACAGCGATATCACCAATGAGGAAAGAGAAATCTTCAGTGAGGCATACCAGTACTTTGCCTCTCACTGCAGCCCGCCGGCCAATCAGGATGAAGACGCCGTGGCCTGGTGGACAGCAGCTGCCACGGACGTGTGCGCACTGGATCAGAAGTGGAAGGACTATCCGCTGATGCGCGGCTTCCTGCTGGCGATCTATGAGTATCTGGAATACAAAGCCAAAGAGAAAACCGAGGAGGTGGCCGAGTTTGTACCGGAATGCTGAACATTACGCGGATCCCACAGCCGGAGCCGCTCTTGCCCATATCGCCCATGAAGAAAGAATGGCCAGACGGAAAGCGGCCGAGGAAAAGAAGCGAGCGGAGGAAGCGAAAAAGGCTGCCATCCGCAAACAGAAGCAGCAGGAGCGTCGGGAGGCGCAAAAGCGTGAACGCGAATGGCGTGACGCACATACCACGTGGATTAAGGCCTGGCCCAAAGAGAAAACGGAGACGATCACACCGCACAAGGAGGGCAGCCGATGATACTGATTCACACAGAACAGAACAGGCAGGCACCTGGACCGTATCAGGAGCTGGCTCTGGCTGTGATCCGGCAGGCGGCGGATGATTACCGCTCCCTGGGCAGGAGGATCGAAGCTTCCGGCAGCGATCTGGAACGAAAGCGGATGGAAGGTGAAATGAAATCCATCTCCCGTTTCTTTCTCAGCAACTGGTTCTGTCTTCTCAGCGGAAGCGATGACGGAGCGGCTATACTCGAAAGGCTGGACAAGGAGGTGTTTGGCGATGATTGACGCGAAGGAATACCTGGAATCCATCCGCAAAGCCGAACTCAGGCTCCAGATGAGGCGGCAGCAGCTCCAGACACTGAAAGACCGGCTCGGCTGCATCACCCCTGCTATGGATCAGGAGTTTGTCTCTCACACCAGGAATGTCAGTGCGATGGCTGATTCCATTGCTCTGATTCTGGACATGGAAAAAGAGATCGATCAGGAGACCAAAGCGTTCATTCTGGTGAAGAACAGAGCCCTCAGCCTCATGAATCTTATTGCCCCGGAGTACAGCGCAATTCTGATTGAACGCTTCTTTGAGGCAAAGACATTCCCGGAGATTGGAAAGATTCTGTTCGTGACAGAACGTCAGGCTCAGCGCAGGTTGAAGGACGCGGTGGCTGCCTATCAGCGTGTCCTGAACGAGTCAGAAGCAGAGTAAGGCGCCTCATCACAAAAACGGCAGGCAGAGGAATCCAGAACGTCTCTGTCTGCCGATTTGTTGTATGTTCTCCTGATGGAGCCATGAAGGAAAGCATTTTCCTACAGAATCGTTTATGTTGTTTTGCTTGGCATCATACTTGATAAATGTCAAGTTGTCTCTGACATGGTTGGCCTTGCACAATGTCGCCCTATGTCGCCCTGATGTCGCCCTTTGTCGCCCCAATGTCGTCTTCATGTCGTCCTCATGACCTGCTATACTGTATCCTGTCAAAGAAGGTCAGGAGAGCATCAGCAAACGCGCTGGTGCTTTTCTTTTTCCGCGACAGGCCGCAGTAGCTCATAAGAGTTCTGCCAGACAGGCCCCACAGAATGGAGGATTGATCATGGGCGTATCGGTTTTCATCTGACGTCTGTCATTCACAACGCGGCGCGTACATCGCAGAAAGGAACGAATCATGACTGAAATGAAGAACACCCCAAATCAAGACAGTCCGGGAAGCGAGATTGCGATCAAGTTCGGCAAAGGGCTGGCGCAGGCCTTCACCGGCAAGGACGGAACGCAGTATATGCGGATTCAGATCCCCAACCAGGATCCCAAAGACAAGTCGCCCTGGCAGTACTTCGTCGTGCCCGCGAAATCCGTTCACGAAAACCAGTTCGGAAAAGGCCTGTGGATCAAGCTTCCCCTTCACGGCAGCACCACTGTCAGCAGGGACGTCCGTACCGGATACGATGAAAGCGGAAAGGGCATCTATGAAAAGCAGAGGCGCAGCGTGACGAATATCGAGCTCAAGGCAATGGTCGAATCCTATAAGACCCAGGATCGGAGCCATGCGATCGACGCGCCCGGCGCTGCGAAGCAGGATGCTGTTACTCCTGGCAAGCCGAAGCCGCATCGCAGCTACGGCATGGACAGGTAAACCGCTTCTTTTGCATAGTCTGCTGCATGGACCAATGCGAAGGAGGATTGATAATGGGCGCGGCAAGCGTTATTGGTATCGTCAACCAGAAGGGCGGTACCGGCAAAACGACCACCTGCGTCAACCTGGGTGTCGATCTGGCACATGAAGGGAAAAAGGTTCTTCTGGTGGACTGCGATCCGCAGGGCAGCCTGACCATCAGCCTTGGGCATCCGCAGCCGGATGCTCTTCCCAACACGCTGGCGGATCAGATGACAGCGGTACTGAAGGATGAACCTGTTGACCCTGGCGGCATTCTGCACCATGAGGAAGGTGTGGATCTTCTGCCTGCCAACATCTCGCTGGCCGGCATGGAGGTTTCACTGGTCAACGCCATGAGCCGCGAGACCACGCTGAAGCGCGTACTGGCGAACTACGGCAGGGATTACGACCAGATCCTGCTGGACTGCAGTCCTTCGCTGGGCATGCTGACCATCAACGCGCTGGCAGCGGCGGATCGGATCATCATTCCGGTTCAGGCGCAGTACCTGTCCATCAAAGGTGTGGAGCAGCTGCTGGGCACCGTTGCCCGGGTGAAGCAGAACATCAACCGCCGCCTGAGGATTGACGGCGTCCTGCTGACGATGGTGGACAGCAGAATCACCAACAGCCGGGAGATCGCGGCGCTGCTCCGGGAGACCTACGGGTCAAGGATCAGAATCTTTGACACGGAGATTCCCCGGTCTGTCAGGGCAGCGGAGATCAGCGCGGAAGGCACCAGTATCTTCCGGCATGATCCCGGCGGGAAGGTGGCGCAGGCCTATCACGCGCTGACGAAGGAGGTGCTTCAGCTTGAACAGCAGCGGCAGAAACATCAGCTTAACGCCGCTCGATGACATCTTCTCCACGGAAGCGGATCGTCAGGGCGAAAAGCGTGTACAGGTGCAGAATCTTCCGCTGACCGATCTGGTGCCCTTCCTGAACCATCCGTTCCGTGTGCTGGACGATGAGCGCATGATGGAAACCGTGGAGAGCGTCAGGGAATACGGCGTTCTGTCGCCCATCATTGTGCGGCCCCTGAGTGACGGCACCTATGAGATCATCTCCGGCCACCGGCGCAAACGGGCCTGTGAGCTGGCCGGGATTGATGAGATCCCGGCGATCATCCGCGATCTGGACGACGACGAAGCCACGATCATCATGGTGGACAGCAATCTGCAGCGTGAAAACATCCTGCCCAGCGAACGGGCGAAGGCTTACCAGATGAAGATGGATGCGCTCAGACACCAGGGAGAACGGGTTGATCGAACTTCGTCCCAAGTTGGGACGAAGTTGCCTCGGGCTGATGAAATCGTCGCTCAGGATGCCGGTACCAGCCGCAATCAGGTCCAGCGTTTCATCAGGCTGAATGAACTGAGTCAACCCCTCATGGACAAGGTAGACCAAGGTGAACTGGCTTTCACGCCGGCGGTGGAGCTCTCTTTTCTGCAGCCGCAGGAGCAGGAATGGGTGTTCACCGCGCTGGAGGAAACGCAGCAGACGCCGTCCCTGTCCCAGGCGCAGCGCATCAAGCAGGAGAGCAAGGCGGGAACGCTCACAGAAGAAGGGGTCAAGAAGATCATTTCCGAGGAAAAGAAGCCCCTGTACAATTCCGTCACGCTGAGCCATGACACGCTGAAGAAGTACTTTCCGAGGTCGTACACGGTCAAGCAGATGGAAGCCGTCATCCTGAAGCTCCTGGACGGCTGGCTCCGGAAGCGTGAGCATGCCAAGGAGCAGCGATAGGCGCATGTCGTGAGATGTGCGTCTATTTAATTGGAGGTACGAATTGAAGAATGGATCTCAGAAGCGAAGCGCTGTCATACTGGTTCTCCTGTTCCTGATCGGCGCGTTCATGTTCGTCTGGCCGATGGTCTCCGAATGGGCTTCCTATCAGGCGGATGACGAGGAGTACGGAACCATGGCTGAACAGGTCCGTGTGCAGGAAACCGGATCGGAAATCCGTCCGACGCCCGCGCCGACGGAAACCATCACGGCTGATCCTGCGCTGCCGGATGAATCTCCCGATCCCAGCGGGCTTCTCCCGGAGGAACCGCCGGGAACCGAAGCCTCAGAGACAGCCTGTACAGAAACGCCCGCTCCGGAAGCGACCGCTTTACCGCCCGTGGAGTCTGAGCCGGAGACCACACCGGACACGCCGGTGACGGAAGAACCGACCAGTGAGCCGCCCAGGAACACGCATGGTCCGGGCACAGCGACACAGCGGCCAACAGACAAGCCCGCGCCTGCCACTCCGACGCCCAAGCCGCAGTCTGGCGTGGATCTGGAAGCCTGCCTGGCGCAGAACCGGGACTTCATCGCCTGGCTCACCATCCCCGGAACCGGGATTGATTACCCTGTGGTGCGCTCTGACAACACTGAATACTACCTGCACCATCTGTTCACTGGAAAGCAGAGCAAGCTGGGCACCCTGTTCTCGCTGAAAAGCTCGGATTACAGGACGCCGAGCCGGAATATCGCCATCTACGGTCATCGCCTGAGCCACAGCGACGCCATGTTCAGCACCCTTCTGGACTACAAAGATCCCGATTACTACGCGGCGCACAGCGTGATCCACCTGGATACCCTGTATGGCCGGCGGGATTACCGGATCTTTGCGGTGATCAACATGAAGGTCACCGAATGGGACGCGGCGACGGCTTCCTTTGCCAGTGACGAGAGCTTCATGCGCTTTGTGAACCGGGCCAGACGAAAAGCCCTGTATGAGACCGGTGTTCAGGTGACGGCATCGGATCACATCCTGACCCTGATCACCTGCGACCGCGGCTATGGCGGCGTCAGCGGGCGGCTGATCGTCATGGCTGTACAAGAATAAAGGAGATTTGCGAATGCAAATGAAAGGAAAACTCAATCGTATTGCCGCCCTCATTCTGTCCGTGTGCATGGCGCTCACCTGTATGCCCATGGCCGCGCTGGCGGAAGAGACGGCGGTGCCGGAGGACGGCGTTACCGTGGAAGTCATTCCCGTGGATTCCGGCGAGGACTCTGTCACCTCTCCCGCGGAACCGGAGCCGCTGCCGGAAGAACAGCCGGCTGCTGATCTGCCCGCTGATGAGACGGAGGCGGAAGCTCCTGTGCTGCCGGCGGAAGAGACAACCGCGCCTGACGGTGCTGATGAAGAGCAGCAGGCTTCCCCGGATCCTGTGACAGAGGAGAATGAGGAAAGCACGACTGCTCCTTCTGACACCTCCATGCCGGAGCCTGCTGACGAGACGGAGCCTGAGGAGCAGTCGGATATCCCGGAGCAGTCCGAGACAGAACCCGCTGATCCCGTGGAAAGCGAAGATCCTTCCATCCCGGAAGGAGATGATTCCTCGGACACCACCGAGTCGGATGCAGCCGAGCCTGAACAGGACGAGCCCGTGGACGACCGGCATCCCCTGCAGATCGCGCTGGAAACTTACGGACATGTTTATGTCCCGACTGTCCGGAAAACCAGTGTTTACAGCAGCCCAGTGCTGAAGGCGGATACACTGATCTATACCACAACTTCCGACATCTTTCTGGTGCTGGCCACCGCGTACACCGAGCATGACACGGTGGTCATCTGGTTCCTGGACGAGGAAGGATATGTGGTAAAGGGCTTTGTCAGCGTGAAGAACCTGGACGATCACTTCCTGCTGGATGAGGACGCGGCGGAAATCAACTATCTGCCCATGGGCGAAGGCATGACCTCCATCGGTCTGATGGGTCTCTTCGTGGTGAACGGCTCCTATCCCGGCAGCGAGACGGAGGAGATCCCGGAGCCTCTTCCTGACGAACAGGATGAAACCCTTCCGGAGGATGACGCTGAGGAAACCGGTACGCCGGAGGAAACCTCACAGCCCGAGGAGACCAGCCAGGAGCCTGAACCGGAAGACGGCGATCCCACCGAGACCTCCGATGAACCGGAGGATCCGCTGGAAGAGTCTCCGGCCACTGACACGGAGCTTCCGCCCGAGGATGCCGAGGAAACGCCCGCGCACGCTGAGCCCGGCGCTTACATCGGCGTTACCCGGAGCACCCGCGTGTTTGCCGGGATCGACGAGCAGGCCGCGGAAACGCAGTACAGCGGCGAGTATCTGGGGCACTTTGTGAAGGCCGCCACGGTGCAGGTCCTGTCTGTGGAGCTGGACAAGAACGGCGGTGTCTGGTATCAGGTGCGCTTCCTGTACGGCGATGATTTCGCTGACGGAACGCTCAAGTGGACAGACTACAGCACGGCTTGGATCAGGGCAGATGAGACAGGCGACGCGGCCAGCGATTCCTGCACAGTCACGGATTTCGCCTGGACGCTGGAATACCTCCGGATGAACCGGAGCAGTCAGCGGTCGCTGCGGTCCACGCCCATGAACGGCTTTACCCTGAAGAACATCAACGGCAGCATCGGCGGGTTCTATGAGTGGCAGTCG
>JBGVCH010000032.1:0-16655 GCA_045226335.1 Christensenellales bacterium
CAATAACCTCATCCGGCCTGCGCAAGCAAGCAAAGCTGTCATGTGAAAGTTCATGTGCGCAGGCCACCTTCCCCTGAAGGGGAAGGCTTTTAGCTACTTAATTACCCTTTCCTTCCCCTTTAGGGGAAGGGGGACCGCCGCAGCGGTGGATGAGGTCATCCATCAGGCTGACGCGAAGCATCCCGTTGAGATTCCATTCACAGAATCTTCATTCATGCGTAAGCCCCGGTATTCCGGCGCCCGGAACGGATTGTCAAAAGACGGGTGTTCCCCTTGCCAAGGAGCGCGGGACGTGCTATCATCAACGCAAACAAACTTTCGCCTATAGGGGAGGTGCGCGGGGTGAACGTGGATCAGCTGACTCAGGTGCTGCAGCGGGATGAGGCCTTCATGGCCAACGTGACCCGCTGGGAGACGATTCCGGCCCGGGAGGCGCAGTACGCCGACTTTCCGGAGGGGATCGATCCGCGGCTGCCCCCGGTGCTGGCGGGGCGCGGCGTTTTCCGGCTGTATACCCATCAGGCGGCCGCCATCCGGACCCTGCAGCGCGGGGAGAACGTGGTGGTGGTGACCCCGACGGCTTCCGGCAAAACCATGTGCTACAACCTGCCGGTGCTGTCCGCCATCCTGAAGAACCCGGACGCCCGGGCGCTGTATCTCTTCCCCACCAAAGCCCTGTCCGCCGACCAGACCAGCGAGCTCTACGAGCTCATCGAGGCCATGGGGGTGGACGTGAAGACCTACACCTACGACGGCGACACCCCCGCCGCCGCCCGCCGCGCCATCCGGCAGGCCGGCCACATTGTGGTCACCAACCCGGACATGCTCCACTCCGGCATCCTGCCCCACCACACCAAGTGGGTGAAGCTTTTCGAGAACCTGCAGTACATCGTCATCGACGAGATCCACACCTACCGGGGCGTCTTCGGATCCAACCTGGCCAACGTGCTGCGGCGGCTGATGCGGCTGTGCGAATTCTACGGCAGCCATCCGCAATTTATCCTGTGCTCCGCCACCATCGCCAACCCGAAGGAGCTGGCGGAGACCCTCACGGGGCAGCCCGTGACCCTGATCGACTGCAACGGTGCGCCCATGGGCCAGCGGCACTTTGTATTCTACAATCCCCCGGTGGTGAACCGGCAGCTGGGCATCCGCCGGGGCGCGGTGCCGGAGGTCCGGGACATTGCCGGCATGCTGCTGAAGAACGGCATCCAGGCCATCACCTTTGCCCGGGCCCGGGTGACGGTGGAGATCCTGACCCGGTACCTGAAGGACATGGTGCGGGATCCCCTGGGGAACGCGGGTCGGGTCCGGGGGTACCGGGGCGGCTATCTGCCTACCCAGCGGCGGGAGATCGAGCGGGGCCTCCGGGCCGGGCAGATCGACGCCGTGGTCTCCACCAACGCCCTCGAATTGGGCATCGACATCGGCGCCCTGGACGCCTGCGTGCTGTGCGGGTATCCCGGCACCATCGCCAGCGCCTGGCAGCAGGCGGGTCGGGCCGGGCGGCGCAAGGGCTCCAGCATTGTGTTCTTTGTGGCTTCTTCCGCCGCCATCGACCAGTTCATCGTCACCCACCCGGACTACCTCCTGCACCAGAGCCCGGAGAACGCCCTGCTGAACCCCGACAACCTGTACGTGCTGCTGAGCCACTTCAAGTGCGCGGCCTTTGAGCTGCCCTTCAACGACGGGGAAGGCTTCGGCGGTGCGCCGGCGCCGGACACCCTGCTGAACTACCTGACGGAGGAAAACATCCTGCGGCACGTGGACGGCCGCTACCACTGGATGGCGGACGACTTCCCCGCCAGCGAGATCAGCCTGCGCTCCGCCGCCAGCGAGAATTTCGTCATCGTGGACATCACCGACGCCGCCCGGCACCGGGTCATCGGCGAGATGGACCGCTTCACCGTGCCCATGCTGCTGCACGAGAACGCCATCTACATGCACGAGGGCCAGCAGTACCAGGTGGAGAAGCTGGACTTCGACGCCTGCAAGGCCTTCGTCCGGACGGTGGACGTGGGCTACTACACCGACGCGGACCTGAACATCTCCCTGGCCCCCCTGGACGTGGAGGAGGAAGTGGAGGAGAAGGACGTCATCCGGGCCCTGGGGGAAGTCCGGGTACTGACCCACGTGTCCATGTTCAAGAAGATGCGCTTCGACACCCACGAGAACCTGGGCTGGGGCAAGGTGCAGCTGCCGGACACGGAGATGCACACCGAGGCCATGTGGTGGACCCTGCCGGAGGACCTCACCGCCCGCCTGTCCAACGACCGCCTGGAGAGCGGCATGCTTGGGGTGTCGAACCTGCTGCGGATTGTGGCGCCCCTGTACCTGATGTGCGCGGCCCAGGACATCGTGGTCTGGTACCAGGTGAAGAGCCCCCTCACCGACCGGCCCACCGTGATCCTCTACGACAACTGCCCCGGCGGCGTTGGCCTGGCCCACAAGGCCTACGGCATGAACCGCATCTTGCTGGAGAAGTGCCTGGACATCGTCACCCACTGCGCCTGCGAGCACGGCTGCCCCTCCTGCGCCGGCCCCGTCGGGGAGATCGGCCCGGACGGAAAGGCCACCGCGGCGGAGGTGCTGCGGGACCTGCTGGGGCGGATGGAGAAGTGAGGGAGGACGGGGGTGCCCGGTTGTCGTCTGCGGACGTGGATTGCCCCTCTGTCGTCTGCGGACGACATCTCCCCGGCAAGCCGGGGCAATGGGTTGGGGCAGCGGAGAGCAGATCCGTCCGCGCAGCAAGGAGCCCTCTCAGGCGCTGCGGCGCCAGCTCCCCCAGAGGGGGAGCGAAGGGTCTGCACATCCGGTACCGAATAATATAACCGGAAAAATCGGGCATTGGCCACCATTCCTGCCTCTCCCTCTGGGAGATGTGCCGCCTCTGGCGGCGGAGAGGGGAGTCCGCGGCGTGTGAAGCAGCCCCCGTAGGGGCGCCGCTTGCCGCGCCCCTGTTCTCCTGGCAACCTTAGTACCCACACCCGGCCTTCCTCCCCAGCTTGCCGGGGAGGGGGACCGCCGCAGCGGTGGTGGGGCTTCCCCGCCGCATCTGCTCTCATCAACGGCCTCGCGTCCGACACCCTCATCCGATGCCATTGCTCACAACAAACTGAAAAACAGGAGGTCTCCCCATGAGAAAACTGTTCCTGTGCACCCTGCTCCTGGCGCTGCTCTGTGCCGCGGCGCTGGCGGAGGAGCCGGCGGAGCGGGAGACCTTCACGTCGGGGGATTATACCTATGCACTGCTGGTGGACGGCACGGCGGAGATTACCGGCTACACGGGCAGCATCGTCATGCCGATCATTCCGGACACGCTGGACGGGCACCCCGTGACGGTGATCGGGCGCAAGGCCTTCGCGAAGAATTACGGCCTGAAGGCGGTGACGATCCCCGGGGGTGTCCGGGAGATCGGCTACGGAGCCTTCAGCGACTGCATGGGCCTGACCGCCGTGGTTTTTCCGGACACCGTCGAGACCATCGGGGATTTCGCCTTTGACCGGTGCGCCAGCATCACCCTCATGCTGCTGCCGGACAGCGTCACGGCCATCGGTGAGGGGGCCTTCCGCGACTGCGGGCGGCTGTGGGAGATGCGGATCCCGGAGGGCGTCACGGAGATCAGGGACTGGACGTTTTCCCGCTGCAGCCGGCTGGAGACCGTCTTCCTCCCGGACGGCGTCACCGGCATCGGGAACTGGGCGTTCTATGGCTGTGGAAAGCTGAAGGCCATCCGGCTGCCCGCGGGTCTGACCGCCATCGGGGAGTTGGCCTTCTCCGAGTGCGGCAGCCTTGCCGCAATTGAGATCCCGGCAAGCGTCAAATCCATCGGGGAACAAGCCTTCTCCGGCTGTCACGCGCTGACGGAGATTGCTCTTCCGGAAGGAATCACCGCCATCGGGGATTACGCCTTTTTCGGCTGTTATGGGCTGACGGACCTGGTCCTCCCGGAGGGCCTGACGACCATTGGCGAATCCGCTTTTACCGCCTGCAGCAGGGTCACCGGCGTCAGGACCGACGAGGAGACGGGAGAACAGCGGATGGCGGGCTGCGGACTGGCGAGGGTCGTGATCCCCGGCAGCGTGGCCGAGATCGGGAACTACGCTTTCGCGGGCTGTTTCTTTCTGACGGACGTGACCATCGGGGAGGGCGTCGCCGGGATCGGGGAGGGCGCTTTTGCCTACTGTTTCGACCTGACCTCCGTGACCATTCCGGACAGCGTCGTCACCGTTGGCGCGGACGCGTTCAAGTCCTGCGACAGCCTGACCGTGACCGTAGGCCCGGGGAGCTTTACCGAGGCGTACTGCCGGGAGAACGGGCTGGTGCACAGGTACGCCGAGGCGCCGGCGGAGACCGGGGTAGAGGACGGCTTCGCCTTTGCCCTGCTCCCGGACGGCACGGCGGAGATCACGGGGCCGGCGGATCGGGACCGGATCGACGGCCCGCTGGTGATCCCCGGGGAGCTGGGCGGGCATCCCGTGACCCGCGTCGGGGCGTATGCCTTCCACGAGTGCGGCCGGCTGACAGGGGTGGTGATCCCGGACAGCGTGACGGCCATCGGGGACAGCGCCTTCGCCTTTTCCGGCCTGACGGAGGTCACGATCCCGGCGGGTGTGGCGGTGATCGAGGACGGGGCCTTTGCGGGCTGCACCGATCTGCTGGGCTTTGCCACCGACCCCGGGCAGGAGCGTTTCACGGCGGTCGACGGCGTGCTGTACGGCGACGCGGGCGGGTGCCTGGTGGCCTATCCCCGCGGAAAGGCCCGGCAGGAGGTTCCCGGGACCGCCGCCTTTGCGATCCCGAAGGGCGTCACCCGCGTCGGGTACGGCGCGTTCCTCGGTTGTCTCGAGCTGGCGAAGATCGCAATCCCGGAGGGCGTGACGGACATCGGGGCTTACGCCTTCTGCGGCTGCAACGGGGTGACGGAGCTCCGCCTTCCAGGCAGCGTGACCCGCATCGGGGACCATGCCTTCGACGGCTGCGACGGCCTGGAGGCTTTCACGATCCCGGACGGCGTGACCCATATCGGGGACAGCCTGTTTGAAGGCTGCTGGGAGCTGGAGACCGTCGCGATCCCCGACAGCGTGACGGCCATCGGGGACAATGCCTTTGCCTTCTGCATCAGCCTGAAGACGCTCACTGTCCCGGACAGCGTGACGGCCATCGGAAGCGACGCCTTCCAGGCCTGTGACGGCCTGGTCCTCACGGTGGGCCAAGGCAGCTTTGCCGAGGCGTACTGCCGGGAGAACGGGCTGGCGTATACGACCATCGACACCGGGGCGTCCGGCGGCTGAATTGACCGAGACTTACCGACCGAAAACAAGGAGGTCTTCCTGTGAGAAAACTGTTTTTGCTCACTCTGGCCCTGGTGATGCTCTGCGCCGCGGCGCTGGCGGCGGAGAAAACCATTTCGAAAGTTGCCTTCACTTACGTCGTACTGGAGGACGGGACGGCGGAGATCAGGGGCTTGAGCGGCGGATATAACGTGCAGGAACTCGTGATTCCCGAGCAGCTGGACGGACATCCGGTAACGCGAATTGATCTTGATCCGCATCTCACCTACTTTGCGGGTGTGACGACGATCACCATTCCGGATAGCGTGGTGGAGATTGGATCCTGTCCCTTGGGAAGCGGCTACCTGACGGAAATCGTCGTTTCTCCGGACCATCCTGTTTTTACGGTAGAAGGAGATATGCTCATTCGCAGGGAGGACCGCTGTCTGGTGGCGTGTGCCTTTGGCCATGCCGGTGGTGTTCTGGAGATACCGCCGGATGTCACGGATGTGGCGGACGGCGTCTTCGCATTTTGTTGGAGGATTTCTGCCTTCACCGTGCCGGAAAACCATCAGACACTGGAAGCCGTTGACGGAGCCCTGTACAGCAAGGGGGACCATCGGCTCATCGCCTGTCCGTGTGCCCCGGAAAGCGCATCCTTTGCGGTGCAGGAAGGCACTGAAATCATCGGCGACTATGCATTTGCCAATTGCAGCCGCCTGACGAAGATTGTGCTGCCGGACAGCGTCAGCAGGATCGGAGCTTGGGCGTTTTCCGGATGCAGCGGTCTGACGGAGTTCACCATTCCGGACAATGTGACAGATATCGGCAATGGCGCGTTTGTGGGTTGTTCCGGCCTGACCCGTTTCATTGTGTCTCCTGAGCAGACGCACTTTGCGGTTATTGACGGTGTTCTCTACAGAACAGCGGACCGCTGCCTGGTTGCTTACCCTCCTGCCAAGAGCGAAAATAGAACTGTACCATCTGATGGAACTGTGTTATCTGAGATGCCAGAGGGGTCATTTCGAGCTTTGATTGGAGTAGTCGTTTATTCCATAGAGGCTCTATACGGTTTTGATGGAGAGGAAACGAGAGTTACATCTGGGTTGACAAGCATACAAAGCTTTGAGATTCCTCAAGGCATTGCGCGTATTGGGGACTATGCGTTTGCCGGATGCGACAACCTGACGGGAATCATCGTGCCGGACAGCGTAACGAGCATCGGGGAATGGGCGTTCTACTCCTGCAGTGGCCTGACGTCGATAACGCTCCTTGGCAGCGTGACAAGCATCGGGGAATGGGCGTTTGTGGGTTGCAGTGGCCTGACATCGGTGACGCTCCCGGACAGCGTGATGAGCATCGGGGATTGGGCGTTCGCGGTTTGCAGCGGTCTGACGTCGGTGATGCTCCCGGACAGCGTGACGAGCATTGGGGAAGGGGCGTTTGTAGGCTGCAGCGGTCTGACGTCTGTGTCGCTCCCGGACAGCGTGACAAACATCGGGGAAGGGGCGTTTGCGAACTGCAGCGGCTTATCGCGCTTTATCGTATCTCCCGAACAGAAACATTTTGCGGTGATTGATGGAGTACTCTACAGGACGGCGGATCGCTGCCTGGTGGCTTATCCGCCTGCGAAGGACGGGGGCTCTGCTTCATTCGAGGTTCCACAGGGGATTGAACACATCGCGGAGTATGCGTTCTACGACTGCAGCGGTCTGATGTCGGTGACGCTCCCGAACAGCGTGACGAGCATTGGAGATTATGGGTTCTACTCCTGCAGGGGTCTGACGTCGGTGACGATCCCGGACAGCGTGACGAGCATCGGTGAAGATGCGTTCTACGGCTGCGACAACCTCACCATCACCGTCACCCGCGGCAGCTACGCCGCAGCCTACGTCCGCGAGAACGGCCTGCCGTATCAGTACACCGACGCCATGGACTGGCTCACCGGGCCGCAGAATCAGTAAATCGGGAAAATTGAAAAACACCTTTCCAAAACCACCGCCCTCTTTCGTATGTATGGGTGAAGGAGGTGCTTCCATGGCGACGGAGGAACGGGATCGCCTGGAGACCTGGCTGAACGCCTGGGGCAGCGGGGTGCTGAAACTCTGCCGCATGAGCCTCGGGGATCCGCAGCTGGCGGAGGACGCGCTGCAGGAGACCTTCCTGCGGGTCTGGCGGAACCTGCCGCGGCTGGAGACCGCCCCGGAGGAGCACGTCAAGGCCTGGGTCTTCCGCGTCGCCATCAACGTGTGCAAGGACATGAAGCGCTCCGCCTGGTGGCGGCATGTGGACACCCGGGTGGCGCTGGAGGACCTGCCGGAGCCCGCCGGGCCGGTGGACGACACCGCCCGGGAGCTGACCGCCATGGTGGCGGCGCTGCCGGACGCCCTGCGGCGGCCGGTGCTGCTGCATCACCTGACGGGGCTGACCCTGACCGAGACGGCCCGGGTGCTGTCCGTCAGCAGGCCCACCCTGAACAAGCGGCTGAAGGAGGCCTACCGCCGGCTGGCGGTGGAATGGGAAGGAGAGGACGAAGCGTGAGGAAAGCGCAGGAACTGACAGCGGCGCTGCGGGACAGCCTGTCCGGCGTGAGCCTTTCTCCCTTTGCGGCGCACCGGATGGCGGAGGCCATCGCCGACGGCGAGGCCGGACGCCGACTGTTCCCGGCCTGGCTGGTGGGCCTGGGGGTGGCGCTGGCCACGGTTCTCTGGCCTATGACAGCGGCGTCGGAGATGTTTTTCTGACAAACGGGACACGATACGGGCACAAGAGAAAAAGAAGGTGAGACGCCGTGAATTTGAAGGCTGCCCTGGAGATGATGAGCAAGCCCAAGCCGAAGGCCGCCGCGGAAGCGGAAGCGCGGCGCTTCACCGAGTGCTGGAGGCGGGAGCGGGTGCGGCCCCTGGCGGCGTTCCCCGGGGCCTTCGACCTGGACTGGGCCGCCGTGACCCTGATGGAGACGGAAGCCCTGCCGGCTGCCGCGGACCCGGGGCGGATCCTCTACCTGGACACGGAAACCACCGGTCTGGCCGGCGGCGCGGGCACCGTGGCCTTCGAGGTGGGCCTGGGCCGGCTGACGGAGGACGGCTTCGCCATCACCCAGCTGGTGATGCGGGACTACCCCGAGGAGCGCTTTCTGCTCCAAGCGGTGGCGGAGGCGCTGGGGGACTGCGACGTGGTCTGCACCTTCAACGGCCGGACCTTCGACCTGCCCCTGCTGCGGGACCGCTTCCTGATGAACCGCATGTCCCCGGCCTGCCTGGAGAAGCCCCACATCGACCTGCTGCACATCGCCCGGCGGGTGTTCAGGCTGCGGCTGCAGCGGTGCAACCTGGGCAGCCTGGAGGAGAAGGTGCTGGGGATGCCTCGGGAGGGCGATCTCCCCGGCAGCGAGGTGCCCCAGCGGTACTTTGGCTACCTGAAGACCGGGCGGTTCGAGCTGCTGGAGGACGTGCTGCGGCACAACGAGCAGGACATCGCCAGCCTGTGCGTGCTGCTGAACCACATGGCGGCGGCCTATGCCCGGCCGGAGCTCCTGGGCCACGCGGAGGATCTGTACGCCATGGGCGTGGGCCTGGCCCGGCATCAGCATCCGGAGGAGGCCCGGCGCTGCTGGAAGCTGGTCCCCGCGGGCCGCATGCGCGCCGCCAGCCGCCTGCAGCTGGCCCGGAGCTGGCGGCAGGCCGGCGACCGCGCCGAGGCGAAGGCCGTCTGGGAGGAGATGATCCGCCGGCGGGAGGGCGGCGTCACCCCCTACATCGAGCTGGCCAAGCACTACGAGCACGTGGAGCGGGACCTGGAAAAAGCTCTGGACCTGACCCGCCGGGCCATGGCGCTGGCCGCCGAACCGTCGCTTTTTTCGGATGAGACTGTACAAGAGACGCAAAATGCGCTACAATACCGCTATGCGCGGCTCAGACGGAAGCAGGCGCGGCAGTCCGCGGGACAGTGAAAAGCGGAAAAAACCGTAAAGAGGGATGAGCATGGGGATCAAGGCGGAGCTGAAGGGAAACAAGGCATACAAGGCCCACGGCAACGGACAGTACGAGGAAGCGAAGAAGCTCTATGCCGAGGCGTATGCGGACGGCATGGTCAATCCGCGGCATATCCTGGGCTACACGGTGCTGCTGCTTCGGGACGGGGAGTACGCCAAGGCCCGGGAGATCCTGGTGGCGCTGAGCAAGCAGCCCCAGCGACCGGACGTCACCATCCAGCTCTATGTGAACTACGCCGCGGCGGTATTCCGCATGGGCGAGCTGGACAAGGCCATCCGCCACCTGGAGGCCCAGCACCGGAAGGGCGCCGCCGGCCTGATCTACCAGACCCTGGGCTATCTCTATGTGGAGAAGTATGATCGGGAGAAGGCCCCGGACTTCGACGCCCTGGAGGCCGCGGAGAAGGCGGCGGCGGAAGAGGCGGCCCGGCAGGTCGCCGCGGAGGCCGAGAACGCGGCGGAGGAGGGCGCGGAGGAGGCTCCCGCCGCGGATACCCCCGCCCCCGCGTCAGAAGAGAAGAAGGAAAAAAGCCCTCGCCAGGAATGGGAGGAGGGCATCCGGAAGGCGGAGGCCTTCATCGACGAGGCCATCGAATATGACGACGAGGACAGCGTCTGCCTGGACAACAAGGCGCAGTTCATCTACCGGGTGCTGGGGGACAAGGCCGCGGCCAGACCCTGGTTCGAGAAGGCCCGGGCCATCAAGGAGAACCAGATCGACACCCTGTGGTTCCTCTCCCGCTACGACCTGGAGGAGGGCAACACCGCCGCCGCCCGGGAGAAGCTGGAGACCCTGGTCAAGTGCCGGTTCTCTCCGCTGAACTACTGCAGCAAAGCCATGGCGGAGGAAGCCCTGGCGGCTCTGTGATCCCACACCGAATAAGGAAGGCAAGAGACAGCAATGGAAAATGAAGAGAAAAACCTGCAGGAGCAGGCCGGCGCGGAGGAAGCGCCGGTGACCCAGGAGACCAAGGCCGAGGAGAACACCGAAAAGAAAAAGCGGTTCGGCAGGAAGAAAAAGAAGGAAAAGGTCAAGAAAACCGTGGGACAGGAAATCCTGAGCTGGGTCTTCACCATTCTGGCCGCGCTGGCCATCGCCTTCGTGATCCGGACCTTCGTGTTCGAGTTCGTGAAGGTGGACGGCGCCTCCATGGACGACACCCTGGCGGACGGCAACATCATGTTCGTCAGCAAGCTGAGCTACGGCAGCCGCTGGCTGGCCCTGCCCTTTGCCTCCGCGGAGGACCAGGAGAACAGTGCCAAGTGGACCTACTTCGGCAACCCGGAGCGCTTCGACGTGGTGATCTGCCGCTACCCCAACCGCGGCGGCACCAACTTCGTCAAGCGCGTGGTGGGCTTGCCCGGGGATACGGTACAGATCAAAGATGGGTATCTGTACGTGAATGACAAGAGGTACGAGGAGACGTACATCAAAGACAAGTACCGCACAGCCAAGAGCGATAACAAAGGCAGTATATCCAACTATAACCTTCTAAAGCCGACCGACAGCGGTTTTATCTACACGGTCAACAGTGGTTACTTCCTTGTAAACCATGAGCTTGGGTCATCCTTTATCGTCAATGAACACTATGGTGTGCTTAGGCTGGACGCCGAGGGTAATGTAACCTTGATTGCACATCCGGGCGATCAGCTGGCACTGGCGGATGGTGTTCTCACTGTAAACGGTACTGCTGTTGACTATGATTCTGGGAAAGACAACCTCTATTACGAACAACTGCAGAACACCAAAGCGATCACAATCCCTGAAGGACACTACTATGTCATGGGTGATCACCGCAACAACTCCAACGATAGCCGAAATGTGGGTGCCTTGGAGCGCTCCTACATCATCGGCAAGGTCAAGCAGGTCCTGTGGCCCTTCAGCGACTGGAAGAGCATCCCCAACGGGCGGGACGTGAACAAGGAGTGACACTTTTCTCATTGGTGAAAGACAAGTCAAGTAAGGGTATGGACCCGAAGGTCCAGGGCGATCGGAAAGCCCTGGCCGCGTCCGCAGACGCGGAATCCCTCCTGTGCACTTGGTACTCTCACGCAAGAACAGATTGACACGATCCCGGATCGGCGCACCGAAAAGGAGCATGGCATAACCGCCGTGCTCCTTTGTTCATGAGCCAGTCTCCGACCCTCAAGTCTCCTCCAGCAGATCCAGCAGCTCTTCCTCCGTCCCGGCCTCCATCTCCTCGGGGGTGGGGGCTTCCACCGGGACAGCCTCGGCGGCGTCGCCGTCCACGAAGAGCTCCTTGCGGATGGCGGCGTCGATCTCGTCGGTGACCTCGGGGTGATCCCGCAGATAGAGGCGGGTGTTCTCCCGGCCCTGGCCGATGCGCTGATCCTTGTAGGAGAACCAGGCGCCGCTCTTGTGGATGATGTCCCGCTCCACGGCCATGTCCAGCAGGGTGCCCTCCCGGCTGATGCCCTCGCCGTAGACGATGTCGAACTCCGCCACCCGGAAGGGCGGGGCCACCTTGTTCTTCACCACCTTGACCTTGGTGTGGTTGCCCACCACCTCGCTGCCGTTCTTCAGCTGCTCGCCCTTGCGCACGTCCAGGCGCACGGAGGCGTAGAACTTCAGGGCCCGGCCGCCGGGGGTGGTCTCGGGGTTGCCGTACATCACGCCGACCTTTTCCCGCAGCTGGTTGATGAAGATGGCCACGCAGCCGGTCTTGTTGATGATGCCGGTGAGCTTCCGCAGGGCCTGGGACATGAGCCTCGCCTGCAGGCCCACGAAGGCGTCGCCCATCTCGCCCTCGATCTCCGCCTTGGGCACCAGGGCCGCCACGGAGTCGATGACGATGACGTCCAGCGCGCCGGAGCGCACCAGGGCCTCGGTGATTTCCAGGGCCTGCTCGCCGTTGTCCGGCTGGCTGACGTAGAGTTCGTCGATGTTCACGCCCAGCTTCTTGGCGTAGACGGGATCCAGGGCGTGCTCCGCGTCCACGAAAGCGGCGATGCCGCCCATCTTCTGGGCCTCCGCCACCACGTGCAGGGCCACGGTGGTCTTGCCGCTGGACTCGGGGCCGTAGATCTCGACGATGCGCCCCCGGGGAATGCCGCCCACACCCAGGGCCGCGTCCAGGGTGATGCACCCCGTGGGGATCACGGGAATGCTGCCGCGGTTGGCGGCGTTCTCGCCCAGCTTCATCACGGCGCCCTTGCCGAACTGCTTGTCCAGGTCCGCCAGGGCGTGCTCCAGCGCCTTGAGCTTCTCGCCCATCTGATTGTCCGCCGGGGCCTTATCAACGGTTTTCGCGTCTTTCTTGGAAGCCATTTCTGTCCACACCTCACTGTGTTTGATTGCGCTTTTCATTCTACCACAGCGAACATATGTTTGCAAGGGGAACACGCGGCTTTGGTGAAATTTGCCCTTCCGAATCCCCCGGGCCGGGAGGATCGTCACAATTTCGTAAAAACTTCAAAAAACCGTTGACAAATCAGCCGCCTTGCGATAGAATGCAGGGGTTGAATGCTGCACGGTGGCAGGTTCGACTTTTTAAGCCGCGCTTGTCACGCGAGACCGGGAGGGATGACGATGGAGGCTCTGAAAGCCAGCGCCAGCAGGGTGGTGGGCACCAAGCAGGTGCTCCGCGGCCTGAAGAACGGCAGCATCGCCCGGGTATACGTGGCCAACGACGCGGATACCTTCATCTATCAGAACGTGGTGCGGGCCGCCGAGGCCGCGGGCGTTCCGGTGACGAGGGTTCCGTCCATGAAGGAGCTCGGAAAGGCCTGCGGGGTGGAGACCAACGCCGCCGCGGCGGGCCTGGTCCGCTGATCCTTCCCCAATTTTGCCTGGAAGTCTCTGAGGGTTGCGGAGACTTTGGGAACATACAATGGAGGTGCTTCCATGCCCACGATCAATCAGCTGGTTCGCAAGGGCCGGGAAAAGGCTGTCAACAAGTCCACCGCTCCGATTCTGCAGGGCTGCCCGCAGAAGCGCGGCGTGTGCCTGAGCGTCAAGACAAAGACGCCCAAGAAGCCGAACTCCGCCCTTCGCAAGATTGCCCGTATCCGCCTGACCAACGCCATCGAGGGTACCTGCTATATCCCCGGTGAAGGCCACAACCTGCAGGAGCACAGCGTGGTGCTGATCCGCGGCGGCCGTGTGCGCGATCTGCCCGGCGTCCGCTATCACATCATCCGCGGCGCGCTGGACACCGCCGGTGTTGCCAAGCGCATGCAGGCCCGGTCCCGTTACGGCGCCAAGCGGCCGAAGAAGTAAGCCTGGAGGCGCGGGATTCCGGCGGCCCCTGCCGCTCTGCTGTCCGGCGTGATGCCGGGACAGGCGAAAACACGGCGTGTTTTTGTGAAGCGGACGGCGCGCGGACCTTTGACCCCCCGGAACAGGGGTCGGAGGGATGTGTGCGGTCCGGGAGCGGTTCTCCCCGAAGCGGGGGAGAGGACGGACGATGCTGACGTTTGTCCGGCGGGCGTGGCGCCTGCGCTGACACGACCCTTGACCGAGGCCGACCGGCCGGGAGACCCACCCGGAACGGGCCGGATCCGCGTGTTTTTCATGCGGAATGTGATCAGACAAATTTCAGGAGGGATATTATGCCCCGTCGTGGATTTATTCCCAAGCGCGAGGTGCTGCCGGATCCTGTCTACGGAAACACGGTAGTGACGAAGCTCATCAACCAGATCATGCTGGACGGCAAGCGCGGCATCGCGCAGAACGTCTGCTACGGCGCCTTCGAGACGGTCGCTTCCAAGACCGGCAAGGACGCCAACGAAGTTTTCCAGTCCGCGCTGGCCAATGTGGCCCCGTCCCTGGAAGTCAAGGCCCGCCGCGTGGGCGGCGCCACCTATCAGGTTCCCATGGAGATCCGCCCCGAGCGCCGTCAGACCCTGGCGCTGCGCTGGATCGTGGACTTCGCCCGCAAGCGCGGCGAGAAGACCATGGCCGAGCGCCTGGCCGGCGAGATCCTGGACGCCGCCAACAACACCGGCGCTTCCGTGAAGCGCAAGGAAGAGATGCACAGGATGGCCGAGGCCAACAAGGCGTTCGCGCACTATCGCTGGTAATCTCGAAAGGAGCGAACACTTCTATGCCCAGGAGCCATCCGCTTGAACGGGTGCGGAACATTGGCATCATGGCCCACATCGACGCGGGCAAGACGACCACAACGGAACGCATTCTCTTCTACACCGGCAAGACCCACCGCATCGGCGAGGTCCATGACGGCGCCGCCACCATGGACTGGATGGTGCAGGAACAGGAGCGCGGCATCACCATCACGTCCGCCGCCACCACCTGCATCTGGCACGATCCCCGGGACCCGGAGAACAAGGAGAGGACCTACCGCATCAACATCATCGACACCCCCGGCCACGTCGACTTCACCGTCGAAGTGGAGCGCTCCCTGCGCGTGCTGGACGGCGCCGTGTGCGTGTTTGCGGCCAAGGGCGGCGTCGAGCCCCAGTCCGAGACGGTCTGGAAGCAGGCGCAGACCTACCATGTCCCCTGCATGGCGTATGTCAACAAGATGGACATCACCGGCGCGGACTACTTCCTCTGCATCGACATGATGAAGGACCGGCTGGGCTCCAACGCCGTGGCCATCCAGCTGCCCATCGGCAAGGAGGCGGACTTCCGCGGCATCGTGGACCTGATCCGGATGCGCGCCGAGGTCTACTACGACGACCAGGGCATCGACGTGCGGGATGAGGACATCCCCGCCGATATGCTGGAGCAGGCGCAGCAGTACCGCGAGATCCTGCTGGAAAAGGTGGCCGAGGCCGACGAGGGCCTCATGGAGCGCTACCTGGAGACCATGGGCGAGGATTTCACCGAGGAAGAGATCAAGGATGCGATCCGCAAGGCCACCATTGCCTGCAAAATGAACCCCGTGATGTGCGGAACGTCCTACCGCAACAAGGGTGTGCAGATGCTGCTGGACAACATCATCGAGTACATGCCCTCCCCGCTGGACATCCCGGCCATCAAAGGCACGGATCCGCAGGACCCCGAAAAGGAGCTGGAGCGCCATCCCAGCGATGACGAGCCCTTCTCCGCGCTGGCGTTCAAGATCATGACGGACCCCTTCGTGGGGCGTCTGGCCTTCGTCCGGGTCTACTCGGGCCATATCGAGGCCGGTTCCTACGTCCTCAACTCCACCAAGCAGAAGAAGGAGCGCCTGAGCCGCATCCTGCTGATGCACGCCAATCACCGCGAGGAGATCGAGGAGCTGTACACCGGTGAGATCGCCGGCATTGTGGGCCTCAAGGACACCACCACCGGCGACACCCTGTGCGACGAAAAGGCGGAAATCATCCTGGAGTCCATGGTCTTCCCGGATCCCGTCATCGAGGTGGCCATCGAGCCCAAAACGAAGGCCGGTCAGGACAAGATGACCATGGCCCTGCTGAAGCTGGCGGAGGAAGACCCGACCTTCAAGACATACACCAACACCGATTCCGGCCAGACCATCATCGCCGGCATGGGCGAACTCCACCTGGAGATCATCGTGGACCGCCTGCTGCGCGAGTTCAAGGTGGAAGCCACGGTGGGCCGTCCCCAGGTCACCTACAAGGAGACCATCCGGAAGGCCGCCAAGGCGGAAGGCCGGTTCGTACGGCAGACCGGCGGCCACGGCCAGTACGGCCACTGCTGGATCGAAATCGAGCCCACGGCGCCGGGCGAGGGCTATTCCTTCGAGAACCGCACCATCGGCGGTTCCATCCCGAAGGAATTCATCGCCCCCATCGACCAGGGCATTCAGGAGTCCGCCAAGTCCGGCCCGCTGGCCGGCTTCGAGGTGGTTGGCTTCAAGGCCAACGTCTACGACGGCTCCTACCATGACGTGGACTCCTCCGAGGCGGCGTACAGGATCGCCGGTTCCATGGCCTTCAAGGAGGCCATGAAGAAGGCGGATCCCTGCCTGATGGAGCCCGTGATGAAAGTGGAGATCATCGTCCCCGACCAGTATCTGGGCGACGTGATGGGCAATGTGTCCAGCCGTCGCGGCCGCGTGGACGGCACCGAGATGCGGGGTCAGGACCAGGTGATCCACTGCTTCGTTCCCCTGTCCGAGATGTTCGGCTACACCACCGACCTTCGTTCCCGCACCCAGGGCCGCGGCATGTTCACCATGCAGTTTGACCACTACGAGGAAGTGCCGAAGTCGGTGGCCGAGAAGGTCATGGGCGAACGGATCCACCCCTGAACAACTGACAGATTTTAGGAGGAAAGCCTTATGGCAAAGGAAAAATTCCAGCGCACGAAGCCGCACGTGAACATCGGCACGATCGGGCACGTTGACCACGGCAAGACCACCCTGACGGCCGCCATCACCATGACGCTGGCGCTGAAGGGCGAGGCCGCCGCGATGCGGTACGAGGACATCGACAAGGCGCCCGAAGAGAAGGCG
>JBGVCH010000033.1:0-7020 GCA_045226335.1 Christensenellales bacterium
TGGAAGCTGTTGGTGTAGTACTCCCGGTCCGTGACGCCGGGGATCTTGCCATAGCGCTGCTGGTCCTGCCGGATGAACTTGCCGGACAGGCCCTCCGCGGGGGTGGCCAGCAGGGTGAAGTTCATCTTCATGGCCTGGGACTTGCGGTCGCAGAACTCCCGCATGTGGCGGATGATAGCCAGGCCCTTTTCCTGCATGGCCTCGCTCTCGCCGTGGTGGTGGCCGTACAGGGCGGTCAGGGTCTCCGCCAGGCCGATGAAGCCGATGGACAGGGTGCCGTGCTTCAGCACCTCGCGGATCTGATCCCCCACCGCCAGCTTGTCGGAGTCCAGCCACACCCCCTGACCCATGAGGAAGGGGAAGTTGTACACATGCTTCTGGGCCTGGATCTCGAAGCGGTCCAGCATCTGCTGCGCCACCAGCTCCAGCATGCTGTCCAGCCGCGCGTAGAAGGCCGCCTCGTCGTGCTTGCTCTCCAGGGCGATGCGGGGCAGGTTGATGGAGGTGAAGGACAGGTTGCCCCGGGAGTAGGAGATCTGCCGGGTGGGATCATACACATTGCCGATGACCCGGGTGCGGCAGCCCATGGTGGCCACCTCGGTCTCCGGCCGGCCCGGCACATAGTACTGCAGGTTGAAGGGGGAATCGATGAAGGTGAAGTTGGGGAACAGCCGGCGGGCGCTGACCTTGCAACTCAGGCGGAACAGATCATAGTTGGGATCCCCGGGGTTGTAGTTGACGCCTTCCTTCACCTTGAAGATGTGGATGGGGAAGATGCAGGTCTCCCCGTGGCCCAGGCCTGCGTCCAGGGCCAGCAGCACATTCTTCATGGCCATGCGGCCCTCGGGGGAGGTGTCCGTGCCGTAGTTGATGGAGGAGAAGGGGGTCTGGGCGCCCGCCCGGGAGTGCATGGTGTTCAGGTTGTGGACAAAGCCCTCCATGGCCTGGAAGGTCTCGTGCTCCGTGCGCTTCTTCGCCCGGACCCGCACCCGCGCCAGCAGCTTTCCGGCGGTGGCCTCGTCCAGGGGCAGGCACTCGCACAGCAGGCTCACCAGCTTGGGATCGAAATCGGGGCCGTTCTCCAGCCGGGCCAGCTCGCTGACAGCGCGCTCACAAGCGGTCACCGCGGCTTTCACCTGCTCGGAGGCGTCCTCCAGATCCAGTACGTCCTCCACCACTTCCGTCAGGCTCTTGACAAAGGCCTTGCGGTAGCTCTTGGCCACGCCCTCGGCCATGGCGTAGTCGAAGTTGGGGATGGACTGGCCGCCGTGCTGGTCGTTCTGGTTGGACTGGATGGCGATGGCGGCCAGAGCGGCGTAGCTCTGGATGGACTGGGGCTCCCGCAGATAGCCGTGGCCCGTGGAGAAGCCGCCGTGGAACAGGCTCAGGATGTCGATCTGGGTGCAGGTGGTGGTCATGTGGTAGAAGTCGAAATCGTGGATGTAGATGTCGCCCTCCCGGAACGCCTTGGCGTGCTCCGGGCGCAGCAGGTACATCTCGTTATAGGCCTTGGCCCCCGCGGAGCCGATCTGCAGCATGCTGCCCATGGCGGTGTTGCCGTCGATGTTGGCGTTGTCGCGCTTGAGATCGCTGGCGATGGCGTCCGCCTGGGTGATCTCGTTGATGGTGCGCATCAGGGTGGTATTGGCGTCCCGGGCATAGGTCCGGTTGGCCCGATAAAGAATATAAGCCTTGGCCGTGGCGTTGAAGCCATAGTTCATCAGCTGCTTTTCAACGCTGTCCTGGATCGCCTCGATGTTGGGGGATGTGGACGGGAACGCGACCTCCAGTTCGTCCTCCACGGCGTCCGCGATGCGGGCCGCGCTGGTGGCGTCTCCCTCCCGTGCGGCCTCCATGGCCCTCAGGACGGCGGATGCGATCTTATTCTGGTCATACAAAACACTGCGGCCATCCCGCTTGATGATGCTGCGTATCATGGCAAGCTCCCTCTTCCTTTTTTATCTTTTCAGCAACATGCACAACATGTTGTGGATAAGCCTCATCAAGAGCACCCATATTTTGTATCATGTCCGGTCTTTTGTCAAGATGGAAAACGAAATTTTCCTGAAATGAAACAGTCAAAAAACAGGCGCTGAAAAAAGCCCGTCTCCCCTCGCTTTCGGGGAAACGGGCTGTCTCTTCACGCCGTCTCTTCGCAGTATTCCCTCAGCACTTCCCCGTGGAGGGCCTCCCAGCGGTCCGGATCCTTCAGGCCCGCGGGCTGTCCGTCCAGGGTGTCCGCCCGGAGGCACAGGGCGCTGGAGCTGGTGGTGATGATCTCGTCCGCGCCCCGGAGGAAGTCCAGGGTGTAGGCTTCCTCCCGTACCGGGATCCCCAGCCGCTTCGCCGCGGCGATGAGGTGGGCTCTCGAGATGCCCGGCAGGATCAGGTTGTCCGTGGGGGCGGTCCACAGCGTGCCGTCCCGCAGAATGGACACATTGCTGTGGGCGCACTCCGTCACCCGGTCCCCGGGGCGGTACAGCACGCTCTCGTAGGCGCCGGCCTCCTTCGCTCGCTGGGCCGCGATCACCGAGGGCAGCAGGTTCAGGGTCTTGATGTTGCAGTGGAAGTAGCGGGTGTCCGGGTGTGTGATGAGGGCGATGGTGCCGCCGTCCCGCACCTTCCGGGGCGTCATGGTGACCCAGAGGTTGGCCCCGCCCGCCGGGAAGTCGTGCTTCCTCGGCCCGCTGCCTCGGCTCACCTGGTAGTACACGAAGAGATCCCCGGTGTCCATCAGGCCCACCAGCCTGATCAGCAGGTCCTTCAGGCCTTCCTTGTCCAGGGGCATGGCGATCTCCGCCATGGCCGCGCTACGGAAGATCCGGTCCACGTGCTCCTGCAGGGTGAAGAGCTTGCCGTTGCGGCACATCTGCGCGTCGTACACCCCATCGCCGAACCAGCAGGCCCGGTCGTTCATGGGCACCGTCATCTCCGACAGTTCCCCGATCTGTCCGTTGTAATAGCCCAGTTCCTTCATGCTTTCCGCTCCCGTCCTCCGGTCCGGCACGCCGTGTCAGTTCCCGGTCTCCTCGTCCTCCGCCGCCTTCATCATGATGGCGCACTCGATCCGCTTTTTGAACAGCTCGCAGCCCGGCTGATACACCCCGCGGATGCTGCCGGTGGCGTGGTACGCGTTGGCCGCGCAGCCGCCGGAGCACCACAGCCGCGCCCAACAGCCGTCGCATTCCGGCCGGGCGTAGGCGTTGCAGGCCCGGAATTCCTCCCGCAGGGCGGTGTTGGTGACCCCCTGCCAGATGTCCCCCAGCTTGTACTGCTCCTCCCCCACGAACTGATGGCATGGATACAGGTCCCCCCAGGGGGTCACCGCCATGTACTCCGTGCCGGAGCCGCAGCCGGAGATCCGCTTGTAGATGCAGGGGCCCTCCGTCAGATCGATCATGTAGTGGTAGAAGGTGATGGGTTTGCCCTCCCGCCGCCGGCGGAGCATGTCCCGGGCCAGGATCTCGTACTGCTGCTTGACGATCTCGATGTCCTCCGGGGTCAGGGCCGCGGGGTCCTCCGGCGCGCAGACCACCGGCTCCATGGACAGTTCCGTGAAGCCCAGGTCCGCCATGTGGAAGACATCCTGCGTGAAGTCCGGGTTGGCGTGGGTGAAGGTGCCCCGCATGTAGTAGTTCTTCCCGCCCCGGGCCTCCACCAGCCGCCGGAATTTCGGCACGATGCGGTCATAGCTGCCCCGTCCTGCGTTGTCCACCCGGAGCCGGTCGTGGATCTCCTTCCGCCCGTCCAGGGAGAGCACCACGTTGCTCATCTCCCGGTTGCAGAAGTCGATGACGTCGTCGTCGATGAGCATGCCGTTGGTGGTAAGGGTGAAGCGGAAGTTCTTCCCCTTCTCCTTCTCCACGCTCCGGGCGTAACGCACCAGCTGTTTCACCACGTCCCAGTTCATCAGCGGCTCACCGCCGAAGAAGTCCACCTCCAGGTTGCGCCGGCTGCCGGAGTGCTCCATCAGGAAGTCCAGGGCCCGCTTCCCCGTCTCGAAGGACATCAGGGCCCGCTCCCCGTGGTACTTGCCCTGGCTGGCGAAGCAGTAGGCGCAGTTGAGGTTGCAGGTGTGGGCTACGTGCAGGCACAGCGCCTTCACCACATCGCCGGATCGGGCCTTCAGCACCCCCGCCATGGGGGCGAAGGTGTCCGGTGCGAAGAGCTGCCCCTGCCGCTCCAGTTCCGCCACGTCCGCGATGCAGGCCCGGATCTCCTCCTCCGTCACGTCCTGCCGGCTGCCGTACTTCACCATCATGGCGGAGACGATCTCCTCCGCCGGGGCGTTTTTGTACATGGCAATGATGTCATAGGCCACATCGTCCACGGCATGAATCGCGCCGGAGCAGGCGTCCACCACGATGTTGTATCCGTTGAGCTTGTACTGATGAACCATCGGCTTACCCCTTTGTCGTCATATCATCCGGATCGGGTTCACGAAACAGTTCGGGTTCCGTCTCCCGCAGGATCTCCGCCAGAACCTTGTAGTCCAGATACTGGATCCCTTCCGTGCCCCGGTGGATTTTGTCCGCCAGTTTGCTGTGATAGTAAATGTCCATCGCCTTTTCCAGCGAAAAACCGTTCTCCTCCGCGATCCGTGCGATCAGCCGCTCTTCCAGGCTTTCCCGGTAGGTCTGTTCAAGAATCGTTTCATCCATTCGTCACACCTCCCGACAGCCGTCGAATACCAGCAGCCGGTCAATCGCAGACTGGGTGACAAAAGCCATCTGGTCATAATTCGGATAAGCCCTGATCTCACGCAGCGCCCTTTCCCGGTCCCAGATGCCGGTGTGATACAGGTCCACAACCCGGAACACCCGGTCGTTGGCGACTTTACCGATGATCAGGTCATACTGAAGATAAATCGTCTTCTCATCCCGACAATCGCAAACAAAGTCGATCCACTCCATCAGATCATCGGAGAAGGTCTTGACCTTCAGCCCGGAGAAATCGTCATTCATCCGATATTGGTTGACCACGGCTTTTCCGCCTGTCAGAACCGCCTTTCGCCTGGCCCAGCGCTCTGCTTGCTCAGGAACGCTCGTCACATAAAACCCTTTGCCAAAGTCCAGCGCCCTGTACGAATGCAGAATATCCGGGCAGACTACCCTTTCCGAAGAACCGTGATAGACGATCAAATTGTGATCCCTCTCTTCTGCAGGTATTGCCGGATATCATTCATCACAAATCTGCTTGACTGTGTGTGCAGAACATCATAGTGCGGCACCAGATACGCCTGAATGCACCCGGACTCGTTCAGGACCCGGTAGACATCCGACGGCGAACGGCCCCACTGGTTTGCGCAGCGGTGAATCATATACACAACGAACGCGAAGGTGTCCCGATTCATCCTTACCACCACCTCGTCGGTTTCGACCGGTCATCCGGTCCGTCGTTCAGCAAAGGCGTTTGTCTCCGCCGTCCTTTGATCCGAAAAAACCGCCGCGCAACGGGCGGCAGTTTCTTCGGAAGCGATTACTTCTTTTGCTCATTCTCGCACTTCTGGTTGGCCACGCCGCAGCTGGTCTTGCAGGCGGACTGGCAGGAAGTCTGGCACTCGCCGCAGCCGCCGTTCTTGGCGCTGGCGCACAGATCGCGGGTCTTCAGGGTCTTGATCCTGGTCATGTGTCGCATCTCCCATCTTGAGTATTGCAGCCCGCGCGGGCAGGCCGCCGGATGCAGGGTCAGTATAGCATAAGCGCGGCGCTGAGTCAAGAACGCCGCGCGGTGGTTTTGCTTTTCCGCTGCTCTCTTTCACGGCAGATCCGAAACGCTCGGAAAACCGTACGCCCCCTTCGCGGCGTATACTGCCCGGGTGATGGCCTCGCTGAGCACTTCCGCCGCCAGGCTGCCCACCAGATCCTGGTCCGCCCGCACCTCCCCCACGGACACGGCGTAGACCGTGTCGCCGTCGGCGGAGGTGTGCACCGGCCGGATGGAGCGGGCCATGCCGTCCTGGGCCATGCCCGCGATCTTGCAGAGGCGGGTCTTGTCGAAATCCGCGTTGGTGACGATCACCGCAAGGGTGGTGTTCCCGGTGAACTTGTTCTCCACCGCTTCCGTGGACGCGCCCATATACGCCATGGTGCTGCGGAGCGCCGTGCGGTCCTCCGTCAGCAGACCCGCGATCTGCCTGCCGGTCTTCCAATCGTACACGTCCCCCAGGGCGTTCACCGCCACGACGACGCCGATCTTCAGGCCGCCGATCTGAACGGCATAGCTGCCAATGCCGGACTTCATGCAGGTGGCCATGCCGGCGATCTTGCCCACCGTGGCCCCGCAGCCCGCGCCGTAATTGCCGTCCCGGTAGTTGGGCGCCTCGAAGGCCAGGCGGGCCGCCTCATAGCCCATGGCGGCGTCCGGCCGGACGAAGGCGTCCCCCACCGTCAGGTCGAAGATGTCCGACTGGGCCACCAGCGGGACCTTCGTCACGCCCACGTCATAGCCGAAGCCCTTCTCCTCGAGATACGCCATGACGCCGTTGGCCGCGCCGAGACCGAAGGCACTGCCGCCGCCCAGCACGATAGCGTGGATTTCCTGCGCCGCCATGAGGGGGTTCAGCAGGGGCGTCTCCCGGGAAGCCGGACCGCCCCCGCGGATATCCGCGCCGGCCCGCATACCCGTTTCGCAGATCAGCACGGTGCAGCCCGTGCCGGCTTCCGTGTTCTCCGTCTGCCCGATCCGCAGGGGCTGAATGTCCGTGATGGAGATTTCACGCATGGTTCGGTCCGCTCCTTCGTTTGGATTGTCCTCCGCCAACGCGCAGTCCCCGGCCGGAACCAGCGCGGCCATCGGCGAGAGCAACTGCATGAGACAATTCTCCATGAACCCTTTGCTCCTCTGTCCGGAAAAGCATCATCCGTTCTTATCAATTCCACAGCGGATCGAAAAATCCTGTAAACAGGAAAAGAAGCCCGAATCATCGAGCTTCTGATGGAATCCGGCAGCGACCTATCCTACCGGGCCGTCTCCAGCCAAGTACTTTCGGCACTGAAGGGCTTAACTTCTGTGTTCGGG